>JAGRMS010000027.1 GCA_020441135.1 Pseudooceanicola sp. | reverse complement strand
CTTCCCCGGTCTTGGGGTTGCGGCCCACGCGGGCGGATTTCTCGCGCACGCTGAAAGTGCCGAACGAGCTGATCTTGACCTGCTCACCCCGGACCAGCGCGTCGGACATATGCTCCAGCATCCGTTCGACCAGCTGCGCGCTTTCGTTGCGGGACAGGCCGACCTCGCGGAAGACTGCCTCGCTCAGATCCATCCTCGTGAGTGTCTTGTCGCCCATCGCCGTTTCCCCATGCTTGCCGTCCAGACAATAGGGGGAGGCGAAATTCGCTGTCAATGTGAATGAATCCAAGGGCCTTGAAATGACAGTTAAATGCCGCCCGGCCCCTGAATTACCAGCGCAGCACCACCGCGCCCCAGGCCAGGCCGCCGCCGATCGCCTCTGTCACCAGCAGATCGCCCTGCTTGATCTGCCCGCGCGCCTTGCCGACCGACAGGGCGAGGGGAATCGATGCGGCCGAGGTATTGCCGTGATCCTGGACGGTCACGACAACCTGTTCCATCGGCAGGTCCATCTTCTTTGCCGTGCCCTGGATGATCCGGATGTTGGCCTGGTGCGGCACGATCCAGTCGACATCGGCGCTGGTCAGCCCGGCCTTCTCCAGCGCGGCTTCGGCCGTTGCCGCGAGTTTTTCCACCGCGTGGCGGAACACCTGGTTGCCCTGCATTCGCAGGTGCCCGGTGGTCTGGGTCGACACGCCGCCATCGACGTAGAGCAGGTCGCGGTAGCGCCCGTCGGAATGCAGGTCGGTCGACAGGATGCCCCGGTCGGCGGCAGTCCCCTGGCCCTCCTGCGCTTCCAGCACCAGCGCGCCCGCGCCGTCGCCGAACAGGACGGCGGTCGAGCGGTCGGTCATGTCCATGATCCGGCTGAAGGTCTCGGCCCCGATGACCAGCACGCGCCGCGCCTGGCCTGACAGGATCAGCGCATTGGCATTGGCCAGCGCATAGACGAAGCCCGCGCAGACCGCCTGCACGTCGAAGGCGAAGCCTTGGGTCATGCCAAGGCGCGCCTGCACCATCGTCGCGGCCGAGGGAAAGGTGAAATCGGCGGTCGAGGTGGCGAGGATGATCGCGTCGATGTCATCCGGCCCCAGACCGGCATCCGCCAGCGCGGCCTTGGCGGCGCGGGTGGCGAGGTCGGACGTCGTCTCGCCCTCGGCGGCGAAATGGCGGCGTTCGATGCCGGATCGCGCGCGGATCCATTCGTCGCTGGTATCGAGCTTCGATTCGAATTCCGCGTTGGGCACCACGCGCTCGGGCAGGTGGTGTCCGACCCCCCTCACAACCGCTCTCAGACTCATGCCTGACCTTCGTTATGTACATCTGCCGCCTTGCCGGGCAGTTCGGCGTCATTTTGGGCGTGCTCGCCCACGGATGCAACCCGTGCGGCGAGTTTTTCGGCAAAACCGGATTGCGCCAGCTGGAAGGCCAGCTTGATCGCCGCCGAAACCCCGATGGCGTCGGCCTTGCCGTGCGATTTGACAACCGTGCCGTTCAGCCCCAGGAACACGCCGCCGTTCACCCGGCGCGGATCGACCCGCTTGCGCAGGCGGCCGAGCGAGGGCAGGGCCAGCAGCGCCGCGATGCGCGACAGGATCGAGAACTTGAAGGCCTCGCGCAGCAGGTCGGTGATCAGGTTGGCGGTGCCTTCGCCGGTCTTGATCGCGACGTTGCCGGTAAAGCCGTCCGTCACGATCACGTCGGCGGTATTGCCGGGCAGATCGCTGCCCTCGACGAAGCCGACGAAGTCGAAACGCCCGGTCTCGGTATATTGCGAGATCAGCGCGTGCGCCTCTTTCAGCTCGGGCCGGCCCTTGTGCTCCTCGGTGCCGACATTCAGCAGGCCGATGCGCGGGCGCGGCAGATCCATGCCATTGCGGGCGTAAGAGGCGCCCATCAGCGCGAATTGCAGCAGGTCGCGGGCATCGGCGCGCACATCGGCGCCGACGTCGAGCATGACGTTGAACCCCTGCGGGTTGCGCGAGGGCCAGAGGATCGCGATGGCGGGACGGTTCACACCGGGCAGGCGGCGCAGGCGGATGGTGGAAATGGCCATCAGCGCGCCGGTATTGCCGCAGGAGACGGCGGCCTTGGCCTGCCCGTCGCGCACCGAATCGATGGCCGACCACATCGAGGTGCCGGACCCGTGGCGCACGACGTGCGAGGGCTTGTCCTCCATCGTCACCACCTCGGACACGTCGTGCCAGGCGTGGATTCGCTCGGACAGCCCGGCACGGCGCGCCACCAGCGGCTCCAGCTCGGCCCGGGGGCCGTGCAGGATGTAACCGATGTCGGGATTCTTCTCGGCGGACATGGCCATGCCGGCGATCACGGCGCCTGCGCCGTTGTCGCCGCCCATGGCGTCCACCGAAATCAGGATGCGGCGGGCGTCCTTGGCAGGGGTGTCAGGCTGGGCTGTCATTCCCTTGCCCGCCGCGCCGGATCAGGCCGCGTCTTCTTCCAGGTCGATCTCGTCCGCTTGCGCCACGACTTCCTTGTCGTCGTAATGGCCGCAGGCGGCGCAGATGTGGTGCGGACGCTTCAGCTCGCCGCAATTCGGGCATTCGTTGGGATTCGCGGCAACCAGCGCGTCATGCGACCGGCGCTTGTTGCGGCGCGATTTCGATACTCGGTTCTGTTGGACAGCCATTGTCTCAACCCTTGTCTGTTCGGAGCCGGCAAGCCTGCCGTCGCCCCTGATGTTTCGTTTCCTGCGGCGTGACGTGCTTTAGGGCCGAGGCCGCGCAATGTCCAACCGAAAATCCGATGAGCGCGCGAAAATACTGCGATCCGTGGCGCGCGCAAGGGGCAATTCGCCGCGCGGGCTATTCCTTGCCTTCCAGCCTGTCGCGCAGGCCCGCAAGACCCGCAAAGGGCTTCGCGGTCTCGTCCGTCAGCGCCTCGGTGCCGGGCTCGGCAAAGTTCGCCTCGTCCAGCGCCGCGTCTGCTTTGCGGGGGTAAAGCGGCAGCGCCAGCGCCAGCGCCTCGGCCATCACCGCCGCCGGGTCGATCACGGCTGGCAGCGGCTCTTGCGTATCGTCTTCGGGCATCTCGACCTCGTCGCCGGTCACTTCGGGCATGTTGGCGAGGTAGGTCCGCCGCACGGCCGTGTCGATCCGCGTGGTCACGGGGTCGAGCGTCACGACGCAGGGCTGCACCACGGTCGCGCCCAGCGTCCCGGTCAGCACGAAGTCGCGGCTGCCCGCCGCCGCGATCTGCCCGGCGAAGGACAGCTTGCGCAGGCCCAGCAGCCCCAGCTCCTCGGCCAGCGCGGCAGTGGTCGCCGCGTCGGGGCGCAGATCGAAGGGAGTCGGGGCGTTCTGGTCGAGATCGGCAACGCGGAAGACGGGCAGGCCTGGCATTTCGCAGCTTTCGTTTCTTGAACAGATGGCGCGGAGCCGGTAATCGGGATAGAAGCCGTTGGGGACCAAGGCAAGAGGGCAGGGATGGGATTGCGCGCAAATACGTTGGGACGGCTTGGCCGCCTCGCCCTTGCGGGTGGGCTGGTGCTGGCGATGACGGCCTGCGTGGCAACCTACCGCAACCACGGCTATGTGCCCCCGGAAGAGGAACTCGCCAAGATCCAGGTCGGCCGCGACACCCGCGAAAGCGTGGCCGAAACCATCGGCACTCCCGGCGCCTCGGGCGTGCTGAACACCGGCGGCTACTACTACATCGAATCGCGCGTCCGCCACTATGGCGCGCGCGCCCCCCAGACCATCTCGCGCGAACTGGTGGCAATCAGCTTCGACAGCCGGGGCCGGGTCAGCAACATCGAACGCTTCGGACTGGAGCGGGGCCGGGTGATCCCGCTGGAGCGGCGGATCACCGATTCCGGCGCCTCGGACAGAAGCTTCCTGCGCCAGCTGCTCTCCAACCTCGGGAACTTCTCGCCGGGCCAGCTGATCAGCGACTGATCCGTCACAAGGTTGTCGCGCGCCCGTGGCAGGCATAGGCTGGGCCGGATGCGGATGGGTGGGCGGCGTGACGATTCTGACGCTGGGGCGATACCGGGCGGTGCTGGCCGCCGGGGCCGGAGAGCGGGCCGAGGCACAGGCGCTGCGAACCCTGTGTTTCGCCACGTCCGGCACCGACCGTGACGCCTTCGACGACGCCTGCCTGCACCTGCTGGTCCGCGATACGCAAGGCGCGCTGGTGGCCTGCTGCCGTCTGCTGATCCTCGACGGCGGCGCCGACATCGCCCGCAGCTATTCCGCGCAGTTCTACGATCTGTCCGCCCTCGCCGGGTTCCAGGGGGGCATGGCCGAGATCGGGCGATTCTGCATCCACCCCGACCGTGTCGACGGCGACATCCTGCGCGTCGCCTGGGCCGCGCTCACGCGGCTGGTGGACGCGCGCAAAGTCGACATGCTGTTCGGCTGCTCTTCCTTCGCGGGGACACGGACCGAGGACTATCTCGACGCCTTCGCCATGCTGAAGGCGCGCCACCTCGCCCCGCGCCGCTGGTGGCCGCGCGTGAAGGCCCCCGACGTCTTCCGGTTCGCCGCGCGCCTGCGCCGCAGGCCGGATGCCCGCAAGGCCATGCTGCACATGCCGCCGCTGCTGCGCACCTATCTGGCCATGGGCGGCTGGGTCAGCGACCATGCGGTGATCGACCGGCAGATGAACACGCTGCATGTCTTCACCGGGCTGGAAATCGGCGCGATTCCCGCCGCGCGCAAGCGCCTGCTAAGGGCGGTGGCCGGGTAGTTGACGCCCTTGGGCCGCCGGGATAGCTGGCGGGCATGGCACGCGCTCCGCTTCTGCAACTCACCCAGATCTCGCTGACCTTCGGCGGCAATCCCCTGTTCGACGGGCTGGACCTGGCCGTGCAGCCGGGCGACCGCATCGCGCTGGTCGGGCGCAACGGGTCGGGCAAGTCGACGCTGATGAAGGTGATGGCCGGCCTGGTCGAGGCCGACCGGGGCGAGGTCATCCGCGCCCCCGGCACCACGGTCGGCTACATGGAGCAGGATCCCGACATGACCGGCTTCGACACGCTCGGCGCCTTCGCCGCGCGCGGGCTGGAGCCGGGCGAGATGTACCGCGTGGAACGCGCCGCCGAGGGGCTGAAGTTCGACCCCGCCCGCCCCGTCGCCACGGCGAGCGGGGGAGAGCGCCGCCGCGCGGCGCTGGCGGGGCTGCTGGCGCGCGAACCCGAGCTGATGCTGCTGGACGAACCGACCAACCACCTCGACATTCACGCCATCCGCTGGCTCGAGGACGAACTGGCCGCGACGCGGGCGGCCTATGTGATGATCTCGCACGACCGCGCCTTCCTGCGCGAACTGTCCCGCGCAACGCTCTGGATCGACAGGGGAATCGTGCGGCGGAACGAGAAGGGGATCGACGCCTTCGACGCCTGGCGCGATACCGTCTGGGAAGAGGAAGACCAGCAGCGCCACAAGCTCGACCGGCTGATCAAGGCCGAGGGCAAGTGGGCGGTCGAAGGCATCTCGGCCCGGCGCAAGCGCAACATGGGCCGGGTGCGGGCGCTTCAGGACTTGCGCGCCGAACGCGCCGGGCAGATCCGGCGGCAGGGCACGGCGGACCTGGCGTTCGAATCCTCCACCCCCTCGGGCAAGCTGGTGGTCGAGGCAAAGCGCATCTCGAAATCCTTCGGTGATCTGCCCATCGTCCGCGACTTCTCGCTGAGTGTGCAGCGCGGCGACCGCGTGGCCTTTGTCGGCCCCAACGGTGCGGGCAAGACGACGCTTCTGAAGCTGCTGCTGGGCGAAGTGCCGCCCGACAGCGGCACGATCCGGCTGGGCACCAACCTGGACATCGCCGTCTTCGACCAGACCCGCGCCGCGCTGGACCCCGAGATGACGCTCTGGGACGCGCTGACCAACGACCCCGAGGCGCGCGTCTCGGGCCGCGCCGACCAGGTGATGGTGCGCGGCCAGCCCCGCCATGTGGTCGGCTATCTCAAGGACTTCCTCTTCGACGAATCCCAGGCCCGCGCGCCGGTCAAGGCGCTGTCGGGCGGCGAAAAGGCCCGCCTGCTGCTGGCCCGCCTGATGGCGCGGCAAAGCAACCTGCTGGTGCTGGACGAACCGACCAACGACCTCGATGTCGAGACGCTGGACCTGCTGCAGGAGGTGCTGGACGACTACGACGGCACCGTGCTGCTGGTCAGCCACGACCGCGACTTCCTCGACCGGGTGGCGACCACGACGGTGGCGCTGGAGGGGCAGGGCCGGGCGGTGGTCTATGCCGGCGGGTGGAGCGACTACCAGTCGCAGCGGCAGGAGGTCGAGGCGGTCGAAGTCAAGGCCAGGGCCGCGCCGGTGGAGCGGGTCAAGACTGCGGCGGTGCGTTCGGGCCTGACGTTTACCGAGAAGCACCGGCTGGAGGCGCTGCCGGACGAGATCGCCCGGCTTGAGGCCGAGATCGGCAAGCTGGCGGCGCTGCTGGCGGATGCGGAGCTTTACGCGCGCGAACCGGCGAAGTTCCAGAAGGCCAGCGCGGCGCTGGCCGAACGGCAGGAAAAGCTGTCGGCGGCAGAGGAAGAGTGGCTGACGCTGGAGGAAAAAGCCTCGGCCTGAGCGTCTCAAGGCAGCGTCGCTTTTTTAGTATTTAAGAAAGAGAAGAAGCAGGGGCGCTGTCTTCTGCAAAGGCTTTGCGGTCCAGCCGGGCGAGGGGGGCCAACAACCGGCCAAGCCGCGGCCACCAGGCCCAGGTGCCACCCAGGCGGCGGGGCAGGGCACCCGAGCCGAGCTTGAAACGCGCGAGGCCGGGATTGCGCGCGGTGTCGATCAACCCGAGATCCAGCAGCGTGCAGCCGCGCTGCGCGTGCCAGAGCATCGCCTGCCAGAGCAGCCAGCTATGGGCCGAAGCGGCGCGCCCGGGATCGGTGGTGTGGCCGATGTGATAGGTCGCGGCATCGCCGTGGCGCAGGAACAGCATGGCGGCGATGGCCTCGGTTCCCCGATGGGCGGTGAACAGCCGCGCCGCGCCCGGATTGGCGTCGGCGAAGGCCAGCGTCAGCACGGGCGGCCAGCCGGAATAGCGGTTGGCGCGCCGCTGCGCGGCCTCGGCCAGTAGCAGCCAGTGGCCGGGGTCGGGTTTCATCTTTTGCACCGACAGCCGCAGGGGCAGGGTTTCCGCCTGCTTCAGGCGGTTGCGCCATTTCGGGTGCATCGCGGCGCGCATCGTGGCGGCATCCGTCAGGGGCAATTCGGCCAATGTCGCCGGGGTCATCACCGGCACCGCGCCGTTCCGCGCCAACCCCGGCGCAGCCCACTCAGGCGAGACGATCACCGGCGCGCGGTGTTCTTTCAACAGGTCGGGCAAAACGACATCACCCAGATCGACGCGCGACAGCAGGTTCACCCGCAACCCGCCCGCAAACCGCCGCGACAGCATCAGGTGCGGCCCCAGGCGCACGGGCGCCCGCCCGAGCAGGGTCAGGGCGGCGGCGAAACTGTCGTGCTGCTGAAGCGGGGCCATGCCACCCCGTTTACCACTCCTTAACCTAACGAGACGTTAATGGCGGTGGATGGCACGACGACACCTCCGCTCGGTCAAGGCGACAGCGCCGCGTCCCACACGGGCCGCGGCGCTGCTGGTCTTCCTAGTGCTCGCGGCGCCCTTCGCCGTCATCGCCCTGCTAGGGGGCTAGCCGATCTGCACCAGCGCATGGCGCTTGCGCCCCGCGCTCAGCTTCACCGGCGAGGCCAACGCCGCCGCGTCCAGCATCAACCCGGCATCGGTCAGCGGCGCATCGTCCAGCCGCGCGCCGTTCTCGGCGATCAGGCGTTTTGCCTCCTTGCCCGACTTCGCCAGCCCCGCGCGCACGATGACCTGCACGATGGAAATCCCGCTGCCGACCTCTTCCGCCGTGAGGCTGAGCGTCGGCAGATCCTCTCCGATCCCGCCCTTTTCGAAGACCTCGCGCGCGGTGGCTTCCGCTGCCGCCGCCGCCTCGGCCCCGTGGCAGAGCGCCGTCACTTCGTTCGCCAGCACGATCTTGGCGTCATTGATCTCGGACCCCGCCAGCGCACCCAGGCGGTCGCATTCCTCGACCGGCAACTCGGTGTAAAGCTTCAGGAACCGCCCCACGTCGGCATCCGTCGTGTTGCGCCAGAACTGCC
>JAGRMS010000261.1 GCA_020441135.1 Pseudooceanicola sp. | reverse complement strand
TGCCGCTGGTCTCGGTGCTGTTCGAACGCGGCGCGGCGACCGCCGCCGACTCGCAGGCCATCGCGCTGGCCGTCGCGCTGTACGGGATCGGCCTGCCGGCCTTCGTGCTCCAGAAGATCCTGCAACCGCTCTACTTCGCGCGCGAGGATACCCGCAGCCCGTTCCGCTACGCGCTGGCCGCCATGACGGTGAACGCGGTGCTGGCGATCGGCCTGGCCCCCTGGCTCGGCTGGACCGCCCCGGCGATTGCCACCTCGGCCGCGGGCTGGTGGATGGCGCTGCTGCTGGCGCGCGGGGCGCAGGGCATGGGCGACGTCGCCCGCTTCGACGACCGCTTCCGCCGCCGCATCGTCCGCATCTGTATAGCGGCTGCGGTCATGGGCTTGGCGAGCTGGGCCGCCGCCTGGGCGATGACCGACCTTCTGCGCGCGCCCGGTTGGCGATACCTGGCGCTGCTGGGGCTCGTTCTTCTCAGCATGGTCGTCTACTTCGGTTTCGGCCAGTTGATCGGCGCCTTCCGCATCGCCGAATTCCGCGCCGCCCTGCGCCGCCGGTCGCGGGTTGCAAAGGCTGACTCGTGATCCGGGAACCGAACCCCATCAGCGGCGTTTGATACCCGAAGCACGGCACTCGGAACATCCGCCCGTTCCGGAGAGCCACGGCCCGCCTCCCTCGGTGCGGCCAAAACGACGGGTTCGGGCGGAGGGGGCAAGGACCGTGCGTGCTGTCGCATGGTGGCTCCCGGGGATCCCCTTGCGGATCATCCTGCTCGACCGATCTTCGTCCGAGACATTGCGCCGCCCTGTCACCCGCAGGGCGGCGATTGTCATTCCTGCCTCAGGCGCCCCAGCAGGCGCGTCCAGCCGCCCGGGGCGAGCAGGAAGGACAGCAGGAACCCGGTGGCAAACGCGCCGAGATCCGCCAGCCAGTCGCTTTGCCCGCCACTTTCGCCAAACAGCCCGAAGAAGACGCTGAACAGCAGTTGCGCGCCCATCAGGAAGCCGATCAGGGTGAAGGCCCGCGCCTGGTTCTCGCCGACCAGCGACAGCCGTCGCCAGAGGATCCAGGTAAAGGCGCCGATCATCCCGTAGACCGGGGGAAAAGCCCCGATCAGGTAGGAGGGCGCGCCACCGAGCAACCCGAAGACCAATGCGCCGGTTATGGACGACAAGAAGAAGATCGCCACCATCGCCAGACCGCCGAAGACCTCGGCCACCATCTTGCCGATGGCGACGAACATCACCCCGGCAATCAGCGCCTGGGTGAAGCTGCCATGTACGAAGGGGTAGCTGACGAAGCGGACCAGATGCTCCCACGGCCAGCGCCCGGTTTCCCACATCCAGGCGAGAATCTCGCCCGAATAGGCGAAGCGTTCGATCGCCGCGACCCGCCAGCCGACCGCCGCCGGGCCGCCTGCCAAACCGGCGTTGCCGACCTGGAACACGATCTCGGCCGCGAGCATCGGCAGCAGCAGCAGGACCACCGCTGCGGGCAGCGGATTGACGGCTGGCACGTTGTTGTCGCTGCTCATGGCCGGGGCTCCTTGCGGCGGGCTTCTTGACGGCATCCGCCCCCATCGGTAAGCGAGGCAGGCCGAAAATTCCAGCCGGGAGTTGCCGCGAGATGAGCGAAACGAAATTCACGCCGCGGGTGTTCTCGGGCATCCAGCCCTCGGGCGGGCTGACGCTGGGCAACTACCTCGGCGCGATCAAGCGCTTTGTCGACATGCAGAACAAAGGCACGTTCCAGACCGTCTATTGCATGGTCGACATGCACGCGATCACCGTCTGGCAGGATCCGGCCCGTCTGCGCCACAACACGCGCGAGCTGGCGGCCGGGTTCATCGCGGCGGGGCTGACGCCCGAGAAGTCGATCCTGATCAACCAGAGCCAGGTGCCGGAACACGCGCAGCTGGCCTGGATCTTCAACTGCGTCGCCCGCATGGGCTGGATGGGGCGCATGACCCAGTGGAAGGACAAGGCCGGCAAGGACGCCGAGGCGGCGTCGCTGGGGCTCTTCGCCTATCCCGCGCTGATGGCGGCGGACATTCTCGTCTACCACGCCACCCATGTGCCGGTGGGCGAGGACCAGAAACAGCACCTGGAGTTGACGCGGGATATCGCCGCCAAGTTCAACCACGATTTCGGCGTGGACTTCTTCCCGATGACCGAGCCGGTGATCGAAGGCGCGGGGATGCGGGTGATGTCGCTGCGGGACGGGTCGAAGAAGATGTCGAAATCCGATCCGTCGGACGCCAGCCGGATCAACATGACCGACGACGCCGACGCCATCGCGAAGAAGATCCGCAAGGCCAAGACCGACCCGGAGCCGTTGCCCGACACCGTGGCGGGGCTGAAGGACCGTCCCGAGGCGCGCAACCTCGTGAACATCTACGCCGCGCTGTCGGACACCACCGCCGAAGCGGTGATCGCGGAACACGCGGGGGCGCAGTTCGGCACCTTCAAGCCCGCGCTGGCCGACCTGGCCGTGGCGCGCCTTGCGCCGATTTCGGCCGAGATGTCGCGGCTGATGGCGGACCCGGCCGAAATCGACCGGATCCTGGCGCGCGGGGCGGAGCAGGCACGGGAAATCACCGCGCCGATCCTGAAGAAAACCTACGAGATCGTGGGGATGGTCGGTGCCTGAGGGCAACTCTGTGGGCAGGCTGGATTCTTGTTCCGGTCCAGTGTCATGGCCGACTGAGATAAGGCGGGATCACCACCCTTGGTGATATATGTGAGTATCCTGCGCACAGGGTAATCCACAGGAGATCCGGTGTTGCGAAACGCCCCCGGAGCCGCGTGCATATCTTTGTGGATAACGTCGATTGCGTAAACGTAGCATCGGCTTGCCCGATGATGCGAACCTATTCACAGGGCCATTCGCCGGATGGCAGGTCCAGTCTGTAAGGCTCTGGTGAATAAGACACTTTCAGACCCTCGCGGCGCCATGCTGTCACGGCTGGATCGGAAAGCAGCTTGAAGCAGTACCGAAGCGCCTGTTCGGAGACCGGCAGACCATATCCGACGATGCGCGCCGCGACCGGGGTGTAGAACACATCGGCCAGCGAGTAGTCTCCGAACAGCCAACCGTCCGTCGAGCCGGACAGGCCGCGCGCGTGCGACCACAACGTCTCGATCCGGTCCAGGTCTGCCAGTACGGCGTCCGAAGGGGTGAAGCCCTGGTAACAGCGCATCAGCTGCATCGGACAATCGTTCCGCAACGCCCGGAAACTGCTGGTCATTTCGGCGCAAAGCCAGCGCGCGGTCGCGCGCTGTGCGGGGTCGGAGGGCCACAGATGCGGATGGTCCTCCGCCAGCGTCTCGGCAATGGCGAGGCTCTCGCCGACCGGCACGCCCTGCGGGGTGCGCATCGCCGGGACCAGCCGCGCCGGGGCGAGGGCGGCCAGATCGGCGGCCATCGTGCCGCTGTACAGGCCGACAAGATGCGTGCGGACCGGGATGCCGAACTTCTCGAACATCAGCCATCCGCGCAGCGACCAGCTGGAGAACACGCGGTCTCCGATGTAAAGATCATATGTCATGAAGACAGGCTAACCGACTGAAATACTGCCGGTAAATCGAATAGATGTGCGCATGCCCATCACGGCAGGTGATTGATCCGGCCGACGCCCCAGCCTGCGCCGGACCACGTCAACTCGGTAACGGACAGGTTGTCGATCTTATGCGCCAGCACGTCGGCGGCGCTGACACCGAGGGCGCGGCGCACCTGCGTCAGGATCACACCGATATGCGCCACCACCACCAGATCCCGGCCCGGATGCGCCGCCAGCAGCGCGTCGACGGCGGCATCCACCCGCGCGGCGGCGTCGTTCCAGCTTTCGCCGCCGGGCGGGCGGGTGTCGCCCGGCGTCTCCCAATAGGCGCGGCATAGGTCCGGGTGGCGGGCATCGACATCGGCGAAGGTGCAAAGCTCCCACTCTCCGAAGTGGAACTCTCGCAGGTCGGGATGATGCGCAAGCCTCTGCCGCGACGCCTGGACCGCGTCGGCGGTCGCCACGGCGCGCGACAGGGTGGAGGATACCACCAGAGCGTCCGTCGGCAGGTGCGCGGACAATCGCCCGATTGCAGCCGTATCCGACAGGTCCGCGGGCAGGTCCGACCAGCCGACGAACCCCTTGGCATGCGTCGGCCCGTGCCGCACCAGGAACAGCCGCGTCATGGTTTCAGCACGCGCGGCAGGCCCGCCACGACATGGATCACCCTGTCGGCCACCTGCGCCAGCTCGATGTTCAGCCGCCCCTGCGCCTCGCGAAAGCGGCGGCCAAGCGGCGTGTCGGGCACCACGCCCATGCCGACCTCGTTGGTGACGATGACCAGCCGCGCCGCGCAGCCGCTGACGGCCCCGACCAGTCGCGCCTGTTCGGCGGCCAGGTCATTCTCCGCCAATAGCTGGTTCGATAGCCACAATGTCGCGCAATCGAAGAGGCAGTGATCCTGCGCGCCCAGCCCGTCCAGCGCCCCAACCACATCCAAAGGCGCTTCGACAGTCCGCCACCGCGCCCCGCGCCGCGCGATGTGGGCGTCGATCTTGTCGCGCATCTCGTCGTCGAACGCCTGCGCCGTCGCCAGGTAAACAGGCGCGTCCACACCGGCAAACATCTGTTCCGCATGGGCGGATTTGCCCGATGCCGCGCCTCCGATGACCAGCGTGACCTTGCCCAACACCATTATGTGAAACCCGATTGATCCGTCGCGCGTTACTCTCCGTAAAGACTGCACAGCGCCCTGACAAGGCGACCCGGGGAGCATGGGAGGCGACGATGCCACTCGACACCACTGACGACCGCAGGATGTCGCGCCGCGCGATGAAGGCCGAGATACTGGACGCCGAGACCGAGTTGGCGCTGGCGTATGCCTGGCGCGACCGCCGCGACGAGGCGGCGCTGCACCGGTTGATCACCGCCTACATGCGGCTTGCGATCTCGATGGCCTCGAAGTTCCGCCGCTACGGCGCGCCGATGAACGACCTGATCCAGGAGGCCGGGCTGGGGCTGATGAAGGCGGCGGACAAGTTCGATCCCGACCGCGGGGTGCGGTTCTCGACCTATGCGGTCTGGTGGATCAAGGCGTCGATCCAGGATTTCGTGATGCGGAATTGGTCGATGGTGCGCACCGGATCGACCTCGGCGCAGAAGTCGCTGTTCTTCAACATGCGCCGCGTCATGGCCCGGCTGGAGCGCGAGGCCGAAGCGCGGGGCGAGGTGCTCGACGCCCCGCAACTGCTCTCGGCGATTGCCGCCGAGGTCGGGGTGCCGTTGTCGGATGTCGAAATGATGTATGGACGGCTTGCGGGGGGTGATTTCTCGCTGAACGCGGTGCAGTCTGCGGACGAGGACGGGCGCGAGTGGATCGACGTGCTGGAGGATGACGCGGCGCAGGCGGCCGAGGTGGTGGCGGATCGTCACGACCAGTCGCAGTTGCGCGACTGGCTGATCGAGGCGCTGCGTGACCTCAGCGCGCGCGAGCGTCTGATCGTGCGCGAACGCAAGCTGCGGGAAGAGCCGCGCACGCTGGAGAGCCTGGGTGAGGAACTGGGCCTGTCGAAGGAGCGGGTGCGGCAATTGGAGGCAGGAGCCTTCGCCAAGATGCGCAAGTCGCTGACCAGTAACAATTCCGAGGTTCTCGGTCTGCTTGCATGAGATGGCTGGTTTTCGCGCTGTTGGCACTGGCAACAGGGGCAGACGCGCAAAATGTGTCCGCGTTGCAAGACGCGGACATCGTGCTGCTGGGTGAGGTGCATGACAACCCGGGCCATCACGCCGCGCAGGCGCAGGCGATTGCCGCGCTTGGGCCGACCGCCCTTGTCTTCGAGATGCTGACACCGGATCAGGCGAAAACGGTGGTGCCCTCCCTGATGGCGGACGAAGCGGCACTGTCCGCGGCGCTGGACTGGGAAAACTCGGGCTGGCCGGATTTCGCGCTCTATTTCCCGCTTTTCCAGGCAGCGCCTGACGCGGCGATCCTCGGTGCCGGCCTGCCGCGCGACGCTGCTCGTCAGGCGCTGGAGGGCGGTGTGGCGAAGCATTTCGGCAGTGACGCAGGGCATTTCGGGCTGGCAGACCCGCTGCCGCCGGAAGAACAGGCCGCGCGCGAGGCAGAGCAGGCGGCGGCCCATTGCGACGCGCTCCCCGACAGCCTGCTGCCCGGCATGGTCGACTTGCAACGCCTGCGCGATGCGCTGCTCGCCCGCGCCGCGCTGGAGGCGCTCGACGCGCATGGCGGGCCGGTCGTGGTCATCACCGGCAACGGCCATGCGCGGCGCGACGGTGGCGTGCCTCAGGTTCTCGAACACGTCCGGCCCGGCGTGCGGGTGGTATCGGTCGGACAGGACGAGGGCGGGCGGATCGACGGCGTTTACGACGTTGTCTGGGAGGGGCCGCTGGTCAAGCGCCGCGATCCCTGCGAGGCGTTTCGGAAGAACTAGCGCCTGCGGAAAACGGTGTCGCCTGCCTGCGTGGCGTTCTATGGTCGGAGCGTTGCACGGAACGGGCGGGCGGACATGCTGGCGGGCAAGCGGATACTTCTGATCATCGGCGGCGGCATTGCCGCCTACAAATCGCTGGACCTGATCCGGCGCTTGCAGGAACGGGGGGCGTCGGTCGTGCCGGTGTTGACGCGTGCCGGCGAGCAGTTCGTGACCCCGCTGTCGGTTTCCGCGCTGGCGGGCCATGCGGTCCACCGCGACCTCTTCGATCTGACAGCCGAAGCCGAGATGGGCCACATCCAGCTTTCGCGCGCCGCCGATCTGGTCGTCGTCGCCCCTGCCACCGCCGACCTGATGGCGAAGATGGCGGGCGGGTTGGCGAACGATCTGGCCTCGACCCTGCTGATGGCCACCGACAAGCGGGTTCTGATCGCCCCGGCGATGAACGTGCGGATGTGGCA
>JAGRMS010000260.1 GCA_020441135.1 Pseudooceanicola sp. | reverse complement strand
TGACGAAGATGAAGGTGATCCCGGTTTCGTGCTGCAACCGCTTCAGCTCGATCTGCATCTCCTTGCGCAGCTTCAGGTCCAGCGCCGACAGCGGTTCGTCCAGCAGCAGCACCTGCGGGTGCGGCGCCAGCGCGCGGGCCAGCGCCACGCGCTGCTGCTGGCCGCCGGAAATTTCGGAGGTGCGCCGCGCCTTCAACTCGCTCATCCGCACCAGCCGCAGCATTTCGTCCACCGTCCGCGCGATCTCGGCCTTCGGCTTGCCCAGCATCTCGAGTCCGAAGGCGATGTTGTTGGCGACGCTCATGTGCGGGAACAGCGCGTAGTTCTGGAACACCGTGTTCACCGGGCGCTGGTTCGGCGGCAGGCGCGAGATGTCCTTGCCGCCCAGCCGCAGCGTGCCCATCGTCGGCGCCTCGAAGCCCGCGATGACGCGCAGAAGCGTGGTCTTGCCGCAGCCCGATGGCCCAAGCAGGGTGAAGAATTCGTTCCGCCGGATCGCAACCGACACGTCATCCAGCGCGCGCACCTCGTCGGCACCCTGGAATATCTTGGAAATCCGGTCGGCCTCGACCGCGACGTCACCGGGCTGTTCCGCGGCGGAAGACGGTGGCCGCGCTGCCTGATCCTTCATGTATTCACCTTCCCCCTGCGGTCGGTGCATGCGTCGGCGGGTGGCTCCCGCCGTCTGTTTTCCGGGCATTTGCCTGCCCTGTAGGCCCATTCCGCGCCGGAAGGGCCGCGTCAGTCAACAGTAAAGTTCCCGTGAGCCGGTTCGCGCCGCGGCACAGCCCGATTAAGCGTCAGCCGCGTCAGATGCTGTCGCGATGGGTGATCCGCCCGCCGCAGACCGTCAGCGCGACGGGGTGTTTGTCGAGGTCTTCGGGAGGCGTCGACTCGATATCGCAGCTCAGCACAACGAGGTCTCCGGCCAGCCCTTTGCGAAGCGTGCCGGTGACGTTCTCGCGGTGCGCGGCCCAGGCCCCGCCGGCCGTGTAGGCGTACAACGACTGCATCAGCGACAGGCATTCGTCCTGCGCTCCCTCGTAAGGCTGGCGCGTCAGTGCCGCCTTCAGCCCGCGGATGACCGAGATATCGGCCACCGGCCAGTCGCTGGCAAAGGCCACCTTCGCCCCGGCCTCGGCCAGTGTCCGCGTGAGGTAGGCGTCGCCCCAGCGCTCGCGCCCAATCTTGTCGAGCGTCGGTTGCAGCGGAAAGTCCATTGCCCCGGGCGGATGCGGCGGTTGCAGGCTGGCGGTGATGCCCAGCGCGCCAAGCCGGGGAATGTCGGCGCGGTCGATCAACTCGATATGTTCGATCCGATGGCGGCTGTCTCGCGCGCCATTGGCCTGCGCGGCGGCCTCGTAGCCGTCGATGGTGGTGCGCACCGCCGCATCGCCAATGGCGTGGACGGCGATCTGCAACCCGCGCCGGTCGATCTCGGTGGCGATCTGGTTGAATCGCTCGGGCGCGAACAGCGGTTCGGCGCGGTGGCCGGGGCTGTCGGGGTAGTCGTTCAGCATGTAAGCTGTGCCGCTGTCCACCACGCCATCCATGAACAGCTTGACGAAGCCGCAGGTCAGCCAGTCGTCGTCGAACTCCGCGCTCATCGCGCTGGCGCGGTCGAGTTCGGACAACTCCATGTGCGGCTTGAAGTGGAACGGCACCCGGACGCGGGCCAGCAGGTTGCCCTCGTTCTGCATCTCGCGCAGCAGTTGCAGGGTGTAGCGGTTGCCGTCCATGTTGACGACGCTGGTGATCCCCTGTTTCGCCGCGTGCCGCAGCCCATCGAGGATGCGCGCCTTGTCCGCCGCCCGCTCCTCGTCCGCCGGCCAGGTTTCCGGCTCGCCGCCTGTCGCAATACCGAGGTTCAGCCGGGACTCGCCGCCAAGGTCGATGATCGGCGAAAATGCCTCGAACTCGCGCAGCTCGCCCGTCGCGGTGCCGTCGGCCCCCATGACCACCTCGTGCCCCGGCGGCGTCTTGTAGCCGTGCAGGATCCCCGCAGCGGTCAGCGCGGCGGTGTTCGCCCAGACGGTATGGTGATCGTGCGCCGTCATCGCGACGGGCCGGTCCGCGATGATCGCATCCAGCGCCTGGCGCGTGACGGGGCCGTGCAGGATGCCGTAATGCGCCCCCTGCGCCATCAGCAGCGGGCGGTCGGGGTGCTGCGCAGCAAAGTCCCGGAAGGCCGCGCCCAGCGCCTCGGCGCCCTCCACCCCGGTCAATTGAAGATGTGCAAGCTCGGCCCCGCCTAGCGCCAGATGCATGTGGCTTTCGACAAAGCCCGGCAGCACGGTCTTGCCCTGCGCGTCGATGATCTCCGTCTCCGGCCCGGCGAGGGCATCCACATCCCGTCGCGTACCCACAAGCAGAATACGCCCGCCCGCGATGGCAACGGCCGCGGCCTTGGGGTTGGCGGGGTCCATTGTCAGGACGCGGGCGTTGGTCACGATCAGGTCGGCGTGCATCTGGGTCTCCGTGTCTGCGCCCCTCAGGGTTTGCCTGTTCGAGGGCAGGTGTCAACGCAGAGCGCAGTTGACAGAGGTCAAGGCCGGTGCCGGAGTAACCGTCACAATGGGAACGGGCACGACCCCAAGGCGTTGAAGCGCAAAGCACAGGAAATGAAATGACACGCGATCCCTACACGGTGCTGGGCATTGCAAAGACCGCGACACAGGACGAGATCCGCAAGGCCTACCGCAATCTGGCGAAAAAGCTGCACCCCGACCTGCATCCGGGCGATGCGGGAAAGCAGGCGGAGTTCCAGGAGGTTGCGGCGGCAAACGACATTCTCGGCGACCCCGAAAAGCGGCGGCGGTTCGACGCTGGCGAAATCGACGCCAGCGGGCAGGAACGCCCCGAGCGGCAGTATTACCACCAATATGCCGATACCGGCGCCGGGCGACGCTACGACCAGACGGGTCCGGGCGGGTTCGAGGATTTGTCAGATGTCTTCGCAGATCTCTTCCGCAACCGGAGCCAGGGCGGTTTCGAGGGGTTCGATGCGCGCGGCAATGACATGCGCTATCAACTCGAGGTCGACTTCCTCGACGCAGCACGCGGGGCGCGGCGCGCCATCACCCTGCCCGACGGCAAGGCTATCGACCTGGCGATCCCGGCGGGGCTGAAGGACGGCCAGACCCTGCGCCTGCGCGGCAAGGGCGGCGCGGGATACGGGCAGGGTCCGGACGGGGATGCGCTGGTGACAATCTCGGTCCGGCCGCATCCGCTGTTCACGCGGAACGAGAACGATATCGAGGTCGAGTTGCCGATCACCTTCGACGAGGCGGTTCTGGGCGGCAAGGTCGAGGTGCCGACGATTGGCGACGCGGTGTCGATGACTGTTCCGGCGGGCGCGTCCTCGGGACACCGGCTGCGGCTGAAGGGCAAGGGCATCCGGCCGGCAAAGGGGCCCGCGGGCGATCAGCTGGTGCGATTGAAGATCGTTCTGCCTGACAGGATGGACGCCGGGATGACAGACCTCGCGCGCAAGTGGCGCGAAACCGTGCGGCATGACCCGCGCAGGGGAATGGGGAGGACATCATGAGCTATGACGAACAGGCAGTTGTCATGCGAATCCGGCGGCTGACGGTACGCGATCTGAGAGACTGGGTCGAAGCCGGGTGGGTCTTGCCTGCCCAAGGCTCTGCCGGTCCGGTCTATGACGACCTCGATGTCGCCCGGCTGGAGCTGATCTGCGAGCTGCGCAAGGATCTGTCGATGCCAGTGGATGCCATGCCGGTGGTTCTGTCGCTGCTGGACCGGCTTCATGCCACGCGGCGGCAGTTGCGAACGCTCAGTCTCGCCGTGGACCGCCAGCCCGACACCCTGCGGCAAGCCGTCCTGACCGCCTGCCGGTCCATGCTGGAGGATTGAACACATCTCCAAATTATGATATGTTTTTCGAGGAATGGGAGACTTTCAAGAGAGGTCTGACATGGTTCTGGAGAAACACAGGCGCATCCTGATCCTGGCCCTTCGACGCTATCAGGAAGCCGACCGCGAGTGGTCGCTAGCGGCTCAGGCAGCACGCGACTGGTTCCCCCTCTCGGCTCGCCGCGCCGCCCTGGCCATCGGCAGTCCGGGGTCACGCATCCGGCGGCTGCACGAACAGCGCGAACGTGCCCTGCTGCGCCTCGCCGCAGCACGCCAGTTGCTGGACGAGGCGCGGACAAGGCCGCGCTGCGCCGTCCTGCTGCTCAGCCGGGCTTAGCCTTCAACGCCGCCGCGCGCATCTGGCTGAGCGTCTGGCGCGGCGTCAGCGCCTCGGCCGAGATGTCGAGGTCGAGCACCGCACCGGTATTCGACTCCCGCGCCCGCGCGAAAGCGGCGGGGAAATCGGCGGTGGCCGCGACGCGCTCGCCGTGCATCCCGTAGGCCCGCGCCAACGCCGCGAAATCGGGGTTCACCATGTCGGTGCCCGAGACGCGCGTCGGATAGTGACGCTCCTGGTGCGCGCGGATGGTACCGTAGATGCCGTTGTTGAGGATCAGCACGATGGGCCGCGCGCCGTATTGCGCGGCGGTGGCAAGCTCCTGGCAGTTCATCTGGAAATCGCCGTCGCCCGCGAAGCAGACCACGGTGCGCGACGGTTCCGCGATGCAGGCGGCGACGGCGGCGGGCAGGCCATAGCCCATCGCCCCCGATTGCGGGGCCAGCAGGCGTGCGCCCGGCCCGAACTTGTAGAACTTGTTCGGCCAGACGGTGAAATTGCCTGCGCCGTTGGTCAGGATCACGTCCGTCGGCAGCACCTCGCGGAGGTGTGCCGTGACCACGCCCATGTCGACCGGCGAGGGCTGCTGCGGCAGGTCGAACCCGGCCTCCCAATCCGCCCGCGCCTTGCTGCGCCAGGCGGCCCAAGCCCCCTTGACCGGCGCTAGCGCCCTGGCAAAGGCGTTCGGCCCCGCGTGGATGCCCAGCGCGGGCTGGTAGATCTTGCCGATCTCGCGATCGGACCCGTGGACGTGGATCAACCGCTGTTTCGGCACGGGAACCGTCATCAGCGTATAGCCGTCCGTCGTCATCTCGCCAAAGCGGACGTTGATGGCGAGGATGGTATCCGCCTCGGTGATGAGGCGGCGCACATGCGGCGGCATCCCGACCCCGGCCTCGCCCGCGTAGACCGGCGAGAAATTGTCGAAGCGGTCCTGATAGCGGAAAGCGACGATGGTTGGAATGTCGCTTTCCTCAGCAAAAGCTTGCAATGCGGCGCGGCCCTCGGGCGTCCAGTTGCAGCCGCCGAGCAGGATCAATGGACGCTCCGACGCTTCCAGCATCGCCCGCACCTCGCCCACCGTGGCCCCATCCGGCGCAGGCTCGCGCATCGGCGCGGGGCCGGTCAACGGCGCGGAGTCCGTCAGCGCGGTCAGCATGTCCTCGGGCAGCGCGACCACCACCGGACCGGGACGACCCGTGGTCGCCGTTGTCCAGGCCCGTGACAGGATCTCAGGGATGCGGTCCGCGTCATCGATCTCCACCGCCCATTTCGCCATCGTGCCGTAGACCGCGCGATAGTCGATCTCCTGAAACGCCTCGCGGCCGATCATGTCGGTGCCGACCTGCCCGACGAACAGCAGCATCGGCGCGGAATCCTGCATCGCCGTATGCACCCCGATCGAGGCATTGGTGACGCCGGGCCCGCGCGTCACCATGCAGATGCCGGGCTGGCCGGTCAGCTTGCCCCAGGCGGCGGCCATGAAGGCGGCGCCGCCCTCGTTGCGGCAGTTGACGAAGTCGAGCTGCCCCTGCGTGTCGTGCAGCGCATCCAGCACGGCCAGATAGCTTTCCCCCGGCACCCCGAAGGCGCGTGTCGCGCCCAGCGCCACAAGGCTCTGCACCAGCAGCTGTCCACCGTTGCGCATGGTCATTCCCTTCCTGTCCTGAATCGTGCCACCAGATCGTCCGCCCCCCGCGCCAAAAGGCCGAGGTCGGAGCCGACGGCGACCATGGTGAAGCCGTCCTCCAGGTAGCGTTTGGCGTCAGCCTGGCGCGGCGCGAGGATGCCTGCCGCCTTGCCGTTCTCGCGCGCGGCGCGCAGGACGGCGGCGATGGCCTCCTGCACATGGGGCGCATTGGGATTGCCCATCGCGCCCAGGTTGGCCGACAGGTCGCCCGGGCCGACGAACAGCACATCGACGCCCGGAACGGCGGCGATCTCAGCGGCATTCTCCACGCCGATGGCACATTCGATCTGCGCCGCAAGCAGCTGGTTGTCGCGGGCGTTCGCGTGATAATCCGCGATCCGCCCGAAGGCATTCGCGCGGTGCCCGACTGAAAAGCCGCGAAAGCCTGCGGGCGCGTAGGACATGGCGGCGACAATCGCCTCGGCCTGCTCCGCCGTGCGCACGTTGGGCACCATCAGGCTGCGCGCGCCGCCGTCCATGACCTGCTTGATCAGCACCGGATCGTCGGACGGGATGCGCACCGCCGCCTCGCATCCCGGAAAGGCCGACGCCACCTGCAATTGCAGCACGATCGAGCGCAGGTCGTTCGGGCTGTGCTCGCCGTCGATCAGGATCCAGTCCGCCCCGGCCCCGGCGACGATCTCGGTCGTCATCGGCGTCGCCAGCGAACACCAGAGCCCGATGGCAGCGCGGCCGTCGCGCAGCGCGGCCTTCAGCGGATTGGGTCGTTCCTGCATCGCGGGCTCCTGTCCGGGGGCGCGAGAGGCGGCATAGCGGCCCGCGCCCGCATCGGCAAGGACCGGCGGATCAGAAGATCGCTGGTCCGTCGCGCCGGTCGGCGATGCGGGCCACGACAGCCAGCGTAATCTCGCCCGGAACGGGCGGCGGGGGCAGGGCCCCCTCTACCCCGCCTGATGCGGAAAGTAGCGGTCCGAGGGCAGGTAACCCGCCGCGCGGGCGGCTGTCACCCAGTCGGCCTCGAGCGGGGCGTCGCCGATGATGACGACGCGGCTGCCGGGGAGCGACCGGGCGCGGATGAAGCCCTCCAGCCGGTCGCGCATGGTGGCCCAGCTGTCGGTGAAGCGGGGGGCGGCGGCGGTGGCGTCGAGCACCGGGTTCATCAGGGCGACCGCCTCGGGGCGGTTCGGCAGGTGGATCAGCGCCAGCTTCTGCGCCGACCGGACCGCGTTCAGCGCTTGCGCTTCCGCTTCGGGCATCCGCGCGCCGTTGCCGATGATGCGCAGGGCGTTCGACGAGAACAGCAGCCCGACGATGTCGCTGCCGGAATACTGCCGGATGCTGGCGTAGGTCTTGTAGTCCATCCCCAGTTCGGCCGCGCGGCGGACGCGCATCTTGACCACCATCAGCGGCAGCGCCTTGGGCATCAGAGCGGCCTGGGCCTGGCGCCACTGGTAGGCGCGCATCGCCTGGCCCTTTTCCATCGTCGGCCCGTTGTTGTGCCCGATGCCCGCCATCACGCCGTCTCCGCCAGCCGGGCGACGTAGCGCGCCAGGGTATCGATCTCGATGTTCACGCTGTCGCCCACCTTCACGCCGCCCCAGGTCGTCACCGCCTGGGTGTGCGGGATCAGGTTGATGCCGAAGGTATCGCCCTCGACCTCGTTCACCGTCAGCGAGGTGCCGTTCAACGCCACCGACCCCTTGGGCGCGACGAAGCGCGCCAGCGCCGCGGGCGCGCGAAGGGTGATCCGCGTGCTGTCGCCCTCGCGCGCCATCGCCGTCACCTCGGCCACGCCGTCGACATGGCCCGAGACGATATGGCCGCCCAGCTCGTCCCCCACCCGCAGGGCGCGTTCGAGGTTCACGCGGGTGCCCGTGGCCCAGCCGCCGAGGTTGGTCTTCGACAGCGTCTCGGCGCTGATCTGCACCTCGTACCAGTCCGGCCCCAGCGCCGTGACCGTCAGACAGACGCCGTCCGAAGCGATCGAGGCGCCGATGTCGATGCCGTCGGTGTCGTATCCGGTGGCGATGCGTGCGGTGGTGTCGCCCGCGCGGCTCAGCGCGGTGACGGTGCCGATGTCGGTGACGATGCCGGTGAACATGGCTTCCTTCCTTTGCCCTCGCCCCGAGGTAATCCCGCGCCGTGCAGGCGGCAAGACGGGATTAACCCTGCCCCCGTCATATTGCGTCAAATCCTCGGGAAGGCCATAAATTTGCCCGATGCCCTTGCCAGCTTGCGCGCGAACCAGAGAGGCACGCCGATGCGCTCCGCCAAACCGGACCTGCGGGTCTTTCTTTTCCTGCAAGGCCCTCACGGCCCCTTCTTCGGCGCATTGGGCCGGATGCTGCGGGCGGCAGGCTGCATGGTCTGGCGCGTGGGCTTCAACGCGGGCGACGCGGCCTTCTGGCGGGACAGGTCCACCTACATCCCCTATCGCGGCACGCCCGAGGACTGGCCGTCGGCCTTTTCCCGGACCGTGGCCGAAAAGGGCGTAACCGATATCGTCCTCTACGGTGACACCCGCCCCGTCCATGCCGCTGCGGTCGAGCGGGCGCGGGCGCTGGGCCTGCGGGTGCATGTCTTCGAGGAAGGCTACATGCGCCCCTATTGGGTGACCTACGAACGCGGCGGGTCGAACGGCAATTCGCGCCTGATGGAGATGGGCGTGTCCGAGATGCAGGCGGCGCTGGCACTGTCGGACCTCGAGGCGCCGTTGCCCCCGGCCCATTGGGGCGACATGCGCCAGCACGTCTTCTACGGCGCCTTCTACCACTGGTTCGTGATGTTCGCCAATCGCGGCTACCGCAACTTCCGCGCCCATCGCGCGGTGCCGGTGGCGCGGGAATTCCAGCTGTATCTCAAGCGGCTGCTGCTGATGCCGCTGCACGCGCTCGACCGCCGGCTGGCGACGCGGCGCATCCGGGATGGCGGGTTTCCCTATCACCTGGCGCTGTTGCAGCTTGAGCATGACAGTTCGTTCCAGGCGCATTCGCCCTTTGCCACCTTGACCGAATTCCTGGAGGAAATCGTCGAGGGCTTTGCCGCCGGAGCGCCGCGCCATCACCACCTCGTCGTCAAGGCGCACCCGCTGGAGACCGACCGCGTGCCGCTGAAGCGTGAACTCGCGCGGCTGGCCGCGGCGAAGGGGATCGGCGACCGCGTGCATTACGTCCGTGGCGGCAAGCTGGCCGAGCTTCTGAACGAGGCGCGCAGCGCCGTGACGGTCAACTCCACCGCCGGGCAGCAGGTGCTCTGGCGCGGGATCCCGCTGAAGGTGTTCGGCCGCGCCGTCTATGACAAGCCCGAATTCGTCTCGGAACAGCCCCTGCGCGACTTCTTCGCCGCCGCCGCACGCCCCGATGCCCGCGCCTACAAGGACTACCGCCGCTTCCTGCTGGAAACCAGCCAGGTGCCGGGCGGCTTCTACTCGGCCAGCGGGCGGCGGCAACTGCTGCGGCTGGTCGTCGACATGATCCTGTCGGACGACGATCCCTACGACGCGCTGAAATCCGGGACCGCGGCGCCGCGGCAACAGTTGCGGCTGGTTCAGTAACGCCGGATTCCCGCCCTGCTGGTTTTTTATGCCGGATTCCTCTAGGGATAGGAAAAAAGACCCGAGGCAGAACAGAACAGGTCGAGGAGACCGGCAGTGACTCCCTTTCAGAACCGATGGGCGAAGCCCGTCGCGGTATTGGCGTTGGCGGGCCTGCTGGCGGCCTGCGGCCTGCCGCAACTGGGGCCGACCAAGAAGCAGATCTTCGCCGGATCGGTGCAGCGCCAGGGCGACGCCTTTGTCGTCGCGGTGAACGACCGGGTGACGCGGGCGACGGCGGTGGTGCCGGCGCTGGGCTTTTCGCGATCCTTCACCACGGCAGGCATTGTCACGGCGGATGTGATCCGGCCCGGCGACACGCTGGGCCTGACCATCTGGGAGAACGTCGACGACGGCCTGCTGGCCGCCCCGGGCCTCAGCCAGACTCCGCTGCAAGAGGTGCAGGTCGACAGTGCGGGCTATATCTTCGTGCCCTACGCCGGGAGGCTGCGCGCCTCGGGCAACACGCCCGACGAATTGCGCAACCTCATCACCTCGAAGTTGCAGGACCAGACCCCCGACCCGCAGGTCGAGGTGCGCCGTGTCGCCGGCGACGGGGCGACGGTTTCGCTGTCCGGTGCCGTGGGCGGCCAGGGCGTCTATCCCATCGAACGCCCGACGCGGACGCTGTCGACCATGCTCGCCAAGGCGGGCGGCGTGACGATCGAGCCGGAAATCGCGCAAGTGACGGTGATCCGGGGCGACCAGCGCGGCAAGGTCTGGTTCCAGGATCTCTACAACAACCCCCGGCTCGACATCGCCCTGCGCGGCGGCGACCGCATCCTTGTGGAAGAGGACACCCGTTCCTTCACCGCCCTCGGCGCGACCAGCCAGCAGGCCCGCGTACCGTTTGAATCGCAGAACCTCTCCGCGCTCGAGGCGCTGGCGCAGGTCGGCGGACTGGTGGCCAATTCCTCTGACCCCACCGGCGTTTTCGTCTTCCGCAACGAACCGGCCGAGATTGCCAACGTGGTGCTGGGCCGCAAGGATCTGCAGGGCGCCCAGCGCATGGTCTATGTGCTGAACCTGAAGGAACCGAACGGCATGTTCATGGCCCGCGACTTCGTGATCCGGGATGCGGACACGCTCTACGTCACCGAGGCACCCTATGCCCAGTGGACCAAGACCATCTCGCTGATCGCCGGTTCGCTGACCCCCGTGGCAAGCGTCCAGACACTGACCGGCGGCTGAACCGTGCCGCGCGCGCCCGAAGCGCAGGCCGGGGGCGAAGGCTCCCGGCTTTTTGTCTATAACGGCGGGTTTCTCACGCAGGGGCGCATCCGGCGCATCCTGTCGCTGGCGGGCTATCGCCTGCGGCTGGGCCTGCCGGGACCCGATGACATGGTCGGCGTCTGGGGCAACTCTCCCACCGCCCATCGCGGGCTGTCGGTCGCGGCAAGGCGCGGGGTGCCGGTGCTGCGGGTCGAGGATGCCTTCCTGCGCTCGCTCTTTCCGGGGCGCGGGGGAGAGCCGCCTTTGGGCCTCGTGCTCGACCGCTCGGGCGTGCATTTCGACCCCGCCGTTCCCTCGGAACTCGAACAACTGCTCGCCAGCGCCCCGCTCGATGACTCCGCCCTGCTGACCCGTGCGAAGGACGCCATCGCGCGTCTCAGGGAAAGCCAACTGAGCAAATACAGCGGCTTCGACCCCGCCGCCCCGGTCCCGCCCCCCGGCTATGTTCTGGTGGTCGACCAGACCCGCGACGACGCCTCCGTTCGCGCCTCGAAAGCCGACGACGCCCGTTTCCGCGAGATGCTGGTCTTCGCGCAGGAGGAGCATCCAGGCGCGAAGGTTGTGATCAAGACCCACCCCGAAACGGCGGCAGGGCATCGCCGGGGCTACTACTCGGCAGCGGACACCAACCGGCGGGTGTCGCTCCTCTCCGATCCGGTCAGCCCCTGGACCCTGCTCGAAGGCGCGGTTGGCGTCTACACCGTTTCCTCGCAACTGGGCTTCGAGGCAATCCTCGCCGGCCACCGCCCCCGCGTCTTCGGCCAGCCCTTCTACGCCGGTTGGGGCCTGACCGACGACGATGCCCCGGTGCCGCGCCGCGAGCGCAAGCTGACCCGCGCGCAACTCTTCGCCGCCGCGATGATCCTCTACCCGCGCTGGTACGACCCCTTCCGCGACCGCCTCTGCTCGCTGGAATGCGTGCTGGACACGCTGGAGGCGCAGGCCAACGCATGGCGGCAGGACCGCAACGGCTGGGTGGCGGGAGGCATGCGGCTGTGGAAGCGCAAGCCCCTTCAGGGGTTCTTCGGGCGGCACAAGCGGGTGATCTTCTCTGACGATCCCGCCACCGCCCCCGAGCGTCCGCGCATGGTCTGGGCCGGCAAGGCCACCCCGGCCCAGACAGCCTGGGTGCGGCTGGAAGACGGCTTCCTGCGCTCGCGCGGGCTGGGGGCCGAACTGGTGCCGCCGCTTTCGCTGGTGACCGACGATCTCGGCATTTACTACGACCCGGCCGGCCCAAGTCGGCTGGAGACGCTGATTGCCCGGCGCGAGAAGCTGACGCCGGGCCAGCGCCAGCGCGCCGAACGGCTGGTGCAGGTGCTGACCCGGCAGGGCCTCAGCAAATACAACCTCGGCGGCGATCCTCCTGCCCTGCCCGGCGGCCACAAGGTGCTGGTACCCGGGCAGGTCGAGGACGACGCCTCGATCCTGACCGGCGCGGGCGAAGTGCGGACGAACCGCGCCCTGCTGGAGACGGTCCGGGCGGCGCGGCCCAATGCGGTGATCGTCTACAAGCCGCACCCGGATGTCGAGGCCGGGCTGCGCCCCGGCGCCATCGACGCAGGCGGGCTTGCCGACGTGGTCGCCCCGGCCTGCGATCCCGCGGCCCTGCTCGACATGGTTCACGAGGTCTGGACCATGACCTCGCTCCTCGGCTTCGAGGCGCTGCTGCGCGGGCTGCCGGTCACGGTGCTTGGCGCGCCTTTCTATGCCGGCTGGGGGCTGACCCGCGATCTCGCGGCCACCCCCGACCGCCGCCGCGCGCGCCCCTCGCTCGAGGGGCTCGTCCACGCCGCGCTGATCGACTACCCGCGCTACTACGACC
>JAGRMS010000259.1 GCA_020441135.1 Pseudooceanicola sp. | reverse complement strand
ATCGATGCCCAGGTCGTAGTACTTCAGGTCGATGTCCAGATACGGCAGGATCAGCTGCTGCTTGATGAAGTCCCAGATGATCCGGGTAATCTCGTCGCCGTCGAGTTCGACGACCGGGTTCGCCACCTTGATCTTGGTCATGCCTGCGCAACCTTTCCATGGTTTCCGAGTCGGGGTTGGCCGCGTCTCTAACCCAGAACGTGCTGGCGCGAAAGGTTGTATACGGTCGTATACCGCTTTGTCGCACACTTGGCGCGACCCCGCCTGCCGAGGTGGCGTTTGGTCGGGCGCGATGCGCGCAATGGCGGCACCCGGCAAGTTATGCCTGGGTGTCGCCTGGCCCTGTCGGTCGGCCGAGCGGAGGAAGCGGGCTTTCCTTGCCGACGTCCCGACGCTTCAGGTCATGAGCATTCAGCTATGTTTCGCGCCTTTGGCGGCGAAACCTCACTCCAAATGCGGCGAATGCTCCCATCAAAAGCAAGCCCGAGGCCGGAAGCGGAACAACGTTCAAATCGTCGCTGTCATCGCCATCCGTAATATCATAACCGTTCCATGCGTCGCTGCCCCGGTCGTAGAGGAACAACAAGCCATTTTCGTAGGCCATGCCGAATGCCCCAACGCTTCCGAACCCGCTCACTGAAACGGAACCGATAAGCGTGCCGGACATGTTGAAGACCTGTGCCAGGCTGTCGTCGGAACTGAATGTCAACAGTGCATCCAGGGAACTGACATATCCGATCGATTGTGAAGCCGACCCGGCCAACATGCCCGCAAGGGTAATGGTGGACGAGGTCGCACCGGTCGCATAGTCGATGACATTTACGACGTTGCTGTTTGACCGGGAGTACAGCACGTTCCGCCCGCTGTCGTAGTCCATGACGGACTGACTGCTCGCCGCGCCCGGCAGGCTACGGACAAACGTGCCCGAGCCCGCCCATTCACCGGATGCCCCTCGGTCCACGGTCACGAGTGAAGAGCCGTATGTGTTGGTTTCCACGTTTCCCGTGTTCGGGTTGTACCAGATGCCCCGAACGTCAATGCCCTGTTGGTTGACGCTTTGTTGCACACCATTGGCGTCCCAGGTGAAGCCATTGTAATAGGCGCTTCCCGCGTTGCCGCCGTAGTACAGACCCAGGGTCGGATCGTAAGCGATCCCTGACTGGTTGTCGGTGTTGGGCGTTGACGGCGTCAGCGTCACCGTGTTCACGGCGACCGTTTTCAGGGTAGCAGCATTAGCGGATACCGCTATCATCGGGAGGATTGCGGCCAAGATCAAATGCGCCGTCTTTGTCATCAATCATACTCCTTAACGAGTTCAGGCACTGAAAGTTTTGAATACTGTTGATCGACATCAGGTATCTGTCAATCCCAAGGTTTTCGAGAACGCGGCCGCCCCTCCACAGAACCGATTCGCCGCGGAGAGCATTCAACCTGCGAGTGTGGAGATCGGATGTGTCGAAGACATTTGCAATTGGGCCGAGCTTAATGAGAGGTCAATTGAATCGGGTTGGCGTAGCGTCCGCAGCCTTTGACGATTGACCCGTCTGCACGCTGCCGCGTCTGCGCCAGCCGAAGTCGGGCACCGGCGACAGCCCCGGAAAGCCCCGTCCTGGAACGTCCCAGATCCACTCCCCGCGTATATCCTTCAAAATCAGTGACTTGACCCCCCGTCCTGGCTAGGGCACTTTTCAGGACGCCTTTTGAGAGGCCAAATCCGCCGAAATCACAGCCCCAGCCGGCCCCGCACCTCGGCCATGAAATCCTCCCCCCGGCGCTCGAAATTGTCATATTGATCAAAGCTCGCCGCCGCCGGGGCCAGCAGCACCGTATCCCCCGGCTCCGCCTCCGCCATCGCCCGCTCCACCGCCCGCGCCATCGTGGTGCAGACCTCGGTTTCGCAATCGAGCTGCAAGGCAAACCCCGCCGCCTCCCGCCCGATCACATAGGCCCGCGCCACCGCCCCCGTCTGGCCCTTCAGCCCGCCCAGCCCGCCTTCCTTCTCCAGCCCCCCGCAGATCCACCGTATCCGCGGGAACGCCGCCAGCGCCTTCACCGCGCTGTCCACGTTGGTCGCCTTCGAGTCGTTCACGAAGGTCACGCCCCCCGCCGTCGCCACCACCTGGCTGCGATGCGGCAGCCCTGGGTAGGAATGCAGCGCCGCCTCGATCACCTTCGGCGCCAGCCCCAGCGACCGCGCCACCGCATAGGCCGCGCAGGCGTTCTGATGGTTGTGCGGCCCCGGCAGCCCGAGGATGGTCCGCAGGTCGATGGATGCGACCTGCTTGCCCTTCCGCCACTCGGCCAGGAACCCTTTCCGCGCGAAGACATTCCAGCCCGGCCCGCTCAGCTTTTGACCGGACGACACCCGGATCACCCGGTCGTCCCCCGGACCCTCGGCCATCTGGTTGGCCAGGAAACGCCCCTCCACCTCGTCGACGCCGATCACGGCGCGATCCGGCCCGCCCTCCGCAAACAGCCGCCGCTTCGCCGCGAAATAGCCTCCCATCCCGGCATGTCGGTCGAGGTGATCGGGCGACAGATTGGTGAAGACCGCGACATCCGGCGTCAGCGAGCGCGCGAGGTCCGTCTGGTACGAGGACAGTTCCAGCACCACCACCTCGCCATCCGCCGCGGGTTCGATATCCAGAACGCCCCGCCCGATGTTGCCCGCCAGCTGGGTCGGCCGTCCGCTCGCTTCGAGGATGTGGTGGATCAGCGCCGAGGTCGTCGATTTTCCATTCGACCCGGTCACGGCGACCACGCGGGGAACCGTTTCGAAACTGTCCCAGTCCGGCGTCGCGAACGAGCGGAAGAACAGCCCGATGTCGTTGTCGACCGGCACGCCGGCGGCCAGCGCCGCGGCAACGATCGCATTCGGTGCCGGGTAAAGATGCGGGATCCCTGGCGAAACGACCAATGCCGCAACGTCGCCAAAGGCACCCGCGCGCGACAGGTCGCGGCAGGCAAAGCCCTCGGCCTCGGCGTTTTCCCGCGCCGCCGGATTGTCGTCCCAGCACACCGGCTCCGCGCCGCCTGCTCTCAGGCTGCGCGCACTGGCGAGACCGGACCGGCCAAGACCGAGAACCGCCACCTTCTGCCCTGCAACACCAACCGTTGGAATCATGCGCCGCCTCCCCATTGCGAAGGCCACCATGCGGGGAAGCGCCGCGCGCGACAAGGTGCCGGGCTTGCGCGCCGCCCGCCGCTCGTGGAACAAGCGGGCGAGGAGGCTCGCCATGTCCGAACGCCTGCAAGATGCGCTGCTCAGTATCGAAGGCGAGGCCCGCGAAGCCGAGGATTGGGGCAGGGTCGCCACCTACATCCCCGAACTGGCCCGAGTTCCGCTGAAGCAGTTCGGCATTGCCGTCGCCACGGCCGAGGGCGAATTGTTCAGCGCAGGCGAGGCCGACACCGGCTTCTCCATCCAGTCGGTATCCAAGGTCTTTGCGCTCGCGCTTGCCTTGGGACGTGCGGGCGACCAGTTGTGGACGAGGGTCGGGCGCGAACCCTCAGGCAGCGCCTTCAACTCGATTGTCCAGCTGGAGTATGAACGCGGTATTCCGCGCAATCCATTCATCAACGCCGGGGCGATCGTCACCACGGACGAGATTCTCGCCGGGCGCCAGCCGAAGGTCGCGCTGGCCGAGTTGCTGGGATTCGTGCGCGCCGCGGTGGGCGACGACAGCATCTTCATCAACGACGCGGTGGCGGCTTCCGAACGGGCGCATGGCCACCGCAACTTTGCCCTGGCGAACTTTCTCTATGCCTGCGGCAACCTCAAGAACCCGCCCGACCTGACGCTCGGGACGTATTTCCATCAATGTGCCATCGAGATGAGCGTGAAGCAGCTGGCATTGGCCGGCCGCTTCCTGGTCGCCGCGCCGGGGATGCCGCGGCTTGTCTCGCGGGCGCGCATGCGCCGCATCTGCGCCATCATGATGACCTGCGGCCACTACGATGCTTCAGGCGATTTTGCGTTCCACGTCGGGTTGCCGGGCAAGAGCGGCGTCGGCGGAGGCATCCTTGCCATCGTCCCCGGCCAGGCGTCGGTTGCGGTCTGGTCGCCCGGCCTGAATGCAAACGGCAACTCGAAGCTTGGTACCGAGGCAATGGAGCGGCTGGCGCGGGCGATGGACTGGACGGTCTTCTGAAGCCCGGATTTTCCATGCCTGCGACCGGATCGAAAAATGTCATAAAATAGTTGCGGAACGCCATTGCATCCCTCGGACAGGGCGGATACATGAAGGCTCCCAAGTGTCGCGGGATGGAGCAGCCCGGTAGCTCGTCAGGCTCATAACCTGAAGGTGGCAGGTTCAAATCCTGCCCCCGCAACCAGAAAATCTCGTAAGATCAGAGACTTCAGAGCCGAGCAAAGC
>JAGRMS010000258.1 GCA_020441135.1 Pseudooceanicola sp. | reverse complement strand
GCCAACTACGGCGCCGCCAAGGCCGCGATGATGGGGCTGATGAACGTGCTCTGCATCGAGGGCGCCAAGGACAACATCCGCGTCAACACGCTGGCCCCGACCGCCGCGACGCGCATGACCGAAAGCCTGATGCCCGAGGATGCCCTCGCGCTGCTGGGCCCCGAGACGATCACGCCGGGCCTGCTTTACCTGGTTTCGGAAGGCGCGCCGACCCGCGTGATCCTTGGGGCCGGGGCCGGGGCCTTTGCCGTGACCAAGGTCTACGAGACGCTGGGCGCGACGTTGACCGGAGACGATCTGTCGCCCGAGGGCGTGGCGAAAGCCTTCGAGCAGATCGCCGCGACCGAGGGGCAGGAGGAACTGACCCAGGCCTTCCACCAGACGCAGAAATATGCCCGCAACGCCGCCGAGGCGCAGGGCCTGAACCTGAACTGGGGCTAAGGCCCCTATCCCGAAAGGAACCATCATGCGCGACGCCGTCATCGTATCAACCGCCCGCACGCCGATCGGCAAGGCCTACCGCGGCGCCTTCAACGCCACCACGCCGCAGGCGCTGGCCGGCCATGCGATCAGCCACGCGGTTGCCCGCGCCGGGGTGGAGCCGGGCGAAATCCAGGACGTGGTGCTGGGCGCGGCCCTGCAACAGGGCTTTTCGGGGGGCAACATCGCCCGCCAGGCCGCCATGCGCGCGGGGCTGCCCGTGACCGTGGGTGGCATGTCGCTGGACCGGCAGTGCGCTTCGGGCATGATGGCGATTGCGACCGCCGCCAAGCAGGTCGTGACCGATGGCATGGACATCGCCATCGGCGGCGGGGTCGAAAGCATCTCGCTGGTGCAGACGAACGAGATGCGCGTCAACCGCGATCCCTGGCTGAAGGAGCACAAGCCCGCGCTTTACATGACCATGCTGGAGACGGCCGAGATCGTGTCGGAACGGTATGGCGTCAGCCGCGAGGTGCAGGACGCCTATGCCGCGCAAAGCCAGGAGCGGACGCACCAGGCGCAGCAGGCGGGGCGGTTCGATGCCGAGATCGTGCCGATGACCACCATCATGAAGATGCAGGACAAGGCCACCGGCGCGATCAGCGAGCACGAGGTGACACTGTCCAAGGACGAGGGCAATCGCCCCGGCACCAGCGCCGAAAGTCTTGCCGGGCTGCAACCGGTGTTCAAGAACGGGCTGGTCATCCAGGAAGGGAAATACATCACCGCGGGCAATGCCTCGCAGCTGTCCGACGGCGCGTCCGCCGCCGTCGTCATGGAGGCGAAGCTGGCCGAAAAGCGCGGGTTGCAGCCGCTGGGCCGCTATGTCGGCGTGATGGCGGCGGGCTGCGAGCCCGACGAGATGGGCATCGGGCCGGTCTATGCGGTGCCGAAACTGCTGAAGGCGCACGGGCTGACGATGGACGACATCGGCCTCTGGGAGTTGAACGAAGCCTTCGCCTGCCAGGTGCTGTATTCACGCGACAAGCTGGGTATCCCGGACGAGATCCTGAACGTCGACGGCGGCGCGATTTCCATCGGCCACCCCTACGGCATGTCGGGCGCGCGCATGGTCGGCCACGCGCTGATCGAGGGCAAGCGGCGCGGCGTGAAATACGTCGTCTGCACCATGTGCGTCGGCGGCGGCATGGGTGCGGCCGGGCTGTTCGAAGTCCTCTGATGGCCGAACTGCTGGTTGTCCGTCACGGCCAGGCCTCTTTCGGGGCGGACAACTACGACCGGCTGTCGCAGACCGGGCACGAACAATCCCGCCTTGCAGGCGATGCCCTGCGCGAGGCGGGATGGGTGCCCGACCGGCTGGTGACAGGCACGCTGCTGCGGCAGAAGGAAACCCTGCGGTCGATGGGGTTCGACGATGCCCCCGAGGAACACGCGGGCTTCAACGAATACGACTTTCACGACCTGCTGCACGTCCGCTTCAACGGCGCGGTGCCGGATACGGTCAAGGGCGAACGCAAGACGCATTTCCGCACCCTGCGCGACACCATCCTCGACTGGCAGGAGGGCGGCTGCGAAGGCGCTTGCGAGACCTGGGCGGACTTCGAGGCCCGGGTTCTGGCCGCCCGCGTCTTTGCCACGGATACGACGGCGCGGCGGGTGCTGGTCATCTCGTCCGGCGGGGTGATCGGGCAGCTGGTTGCCACCGCGCTGAACGCGCCGAAGGCGATGATGATGGAGGTCAACCTCCAGGTGAAGAACAGCTCGATGACGCGCTTCGTCTTTTCCGGCGACCGCTTCTTCCTCAACGAATTCAATGCAACCCCGCACCTGGCGCCAAAGGATCGCGCCGGGCTGCTGACCTATAGCTGAGCACCCCATGGCCGACACGCAGACGCTCGACACCGCGGCGGTGGCCGCCTACCTGAAAGACCACCTGCCGGGGTTCGAGGGGCCCATCGAGGCGACCAAGTTCGATATCGGCCAGTCGAACCCGACCTTCCTGCTGAAGACGCCGGCGCAGAACTATGTCCTGCGCCGCAAGCCGCCGGGAATGCTGCTGAAATCGGCCCATGCCGTCGACCGCGAGTTCCGCGTGCAAAGCGCGCTGGCGGGCAGCAAGGTGCCGGTGGCGAAGATGTACCTGCTGTGCGAGGACGATGCGGTCATCGGGTCGTCCTTCTACATCATGGAGCATGTCCAGGGCCGCAACCTGCGGCTGCCGTCGCTGGACGAGCTGCCGCGCGAGGACCGGGGCAAGGTGATCGACGATATGAACCGGGTGCTGGCCGAGCTGCACATGGTCGATGTCGATGCCGTCGGCCTGTCGGACTACGGCCCGCCGGGCAATTACTTCGAGCGGCAGGTCTCGCGCTGGTCCAAGCAGTACCGCGCCTCGGAAACCGCGACGGTTCCGGCGATGGACCGGCTGATGGCGGAACTGGTCGAGCGGATGCCCCCGGACGACGGCCAGCGCACGCTGGTCCACGGCGACTATCGCATCGACAACATGATGTTCGAGCGCGACGGAACGAAATGCCTTGCCGTCCTGGACTGGGAGCTGTCCACCATCGGCCACCCCTATGCCGACCTCGCCTCGGTCATCATGCAATGGCAGATGCCGCAGGGGAACGAGGGCAGGGGGCTGGCGGGACTGGACCGCGCGGCGCAGGGGCTGCCAAGCGACGAGGCGTTCATTGCCGCCTATTGCGCCCGCCGGGGGATCGGCCCGATCGACAACTTCGGTTTCTACGTCGCCTTCTGTTTCTTCCGCATGACCGGGATCATCCAGGGCGTGCTGAAGCGGGCGCTGGACGGGAATGCCTCCAATCCCGAGCGCGCGATGAAGGTCGGCGCCTATGTCCCGGTCTTCGCCGAACGCGGTCTTGCCGCGCTGCGGGGCGACTGACGCAGAATCACTTTCTTGCGCGGAACGGATTTTTGCTCTGCGGAAGCGATGGCGGGAACCCGGGCCGGGTGTTCCCGCCGCTTTACTTAAGGTAATCCCTCAGAAAGCGGGTTGGCAGGCCCCTGCATCCGGGGAATTTTTCGTGGCCGACAGCGGGCGCTTCGGACCCCTTGATGAAAAATAGCAATGTTGCGAACCGACATTTCTTTCATGCCCTTACAGTCACTATCTCATGTAATGACCGCGCGGGGTGCAGGGGGCGCGCACCCATGTTAGCGTTACCCCCGACCAGGCCCGTGCAACGGGTCGGCTGGCAATGCCGGCAGGCTGGCGCGAAGGCGCGTCGCGGCGCTTGACATTGGTGGCTGATGTGCAAGGCTTCCCCCAAGTCCGAGATATCGCGTGCCAAGCGCGCCGGGCTCGTGTTTTGGGAGGAACTCACATGCTTAAAATGACTCGCCTCGGCGTTGCCGCGGCGCTTGCCCTGTCCGTCAGCGCAACCGCCGTCTTCGCCGAGAACATCAAGATCGCCTTCATCGACCCGCTGTCCGGTCCCTTTGCGACCACCGGGACCAACGGCCTGGCCGAATACCAGTTCGCCGCCGACTACTTCGTGAACCAGAAGGGTGGCGTCGGTGGCCGCAACTTCGAGATCGTCGGCTTCGACAACAAGATGGACGGCAAGGAGTCGCTCATCAACCTGCAAGTCGCCATCGACCAAGGTGTCCACTACGTGGTGCAGGGCAACTCGTCCGGTATCGCCCACGCGATCACCGATGCCGTCAACAAGCACAACAAGCGCAACCCCGACAGCCGCGTGCTGTTCCTGAACTACTCGGCGGTCGACCCGGCGCTGACCAACGAGGCCTGCAACTTCTGGCACTTCCGCTTCGACGCCAACGCCGACATCAAGATGGACGCGCTGACCGACGTGATCGCCGCCAATGCGGACATCAAGAAGGTCTACGTCATCGGCCAGGACTACTCCTTCGGCAAGGCGGTGGCCGATGCCGCGGTCAAGATGCTGGGTGAGAAGCGTTCCGACGTCGAGATCGTCGGCAACGAGCTGCACCCGATCGGCAAGGTCAAGGACTTCACCCCCTACGCCCGCAAGATCGTCGCCTCGGGCGCCGACGCGGTGATCACCGGCAACTGGGGCTCGGACATGGTCGGCCTTGGCAAGGCGATCATCGAGGCCGGCTTCACCGGACCGATCTACACCTACTACGCGGCCTCGAACGGCATTACCGGAACCTTCGGCGAGGCCGGTGTCGGCAAGATCAACCTGGTCAGCGAAGGGTCGCTCAACCCCTCGGCCAATGCCGATGTGGACGCCTATGTCGATGCCTTCGAAGCCAAGTTCCCCGATCACGACATCGCCCAGCCCCGGATCGCCAACGTCGTCCGGATGCTGGCCATGGCGATCGAAAAGGCCGGTGACGCCGATGACGTGGTGGCCGTCGCCAAGGCGCTTGAAGGCATGGAAGCCGACAACTTCTGGGGCGGCAAGCTGATGATGCGTCCGCAGGACCACCAGATCATCCAGGACGTCTACGTCATGCAGCAGGCGGCCGGCGTCAAGCACAAGCTCGACAACTCGGACTACGGTCTCGAGACCGCCGTGAAGGTCGAGAACGCCTCGGCCGACATCGCCACCACCTGCCAGATGGAACGCCCGTAAGCGGCACGTCCCTTCGGCTGCCCCCTTGCCGCGGCATCGGGGCAGCCGTTGCATATGGCACTGACAAGACCTGACATTCGACCAAGGAGTGGTGGCCGATGGACCTGGTTGTCATCAACCTCATCGATGGGCTGTTCTACGGGCTGCTGCTGTTCATGCTGTCCAGCGGCCTGACGTTGATCTTCTCGATGATGGGCGTGCTCAATTTCGCCCATGCCAGCTTTTACATGCTGGGCGCCTATTTCGCCTATCAGATCAGCCAGTACATCGGGTTCTGGCCCGGACTTCTTTTTGCCCCGATCCTTGTCGGCATCGGCGGCGCGCTGATCGAGCGATACGGGCTGAGACGGGTCCACCAATACGGCCATGTGCCCGAATTGATCTTCACCTTCGGGCTCGCCCTGCTGATCGAGGAACTGGTCAAGTTCTTCTGGGGCAACAACCTGATGCCCTACCGCGAGCCCGAGATCCTCAAGTTCGTGCTGTTCTCGGTCGGCAGCAACGCGGTCCCCGCCTACAAGATCTTCATGATCTTCACCTCGATGGCGATCTTCCTTGCCCTGCTCTACGTGCTGACCCGCACCCGGATCGGCATGATCATCCAGGCCGCGCTCAGCTTTCCCCGCACGGTCGAAGCCCTTGGCCACAACGTGCCATTGGTGTTCATGGGCGTCTTCGGTGTCGGGACCGCGCTTGCCGGTGTGGCGGGCGTGCTGGCGGGGCCGGTGCTGGGCACCTTTCCGGGGATGGCCTTCGTGCTGGGGTCCATCGTCTTTGTCACCATCGTGATCGGCGGGTTAGGCTCGCTCTGGGGCGCGCTTGTCGCCTCGTTGCTGCTGGGCTGGCTGACAACCTTTGCGGCCTCCTCCAGCTTTGCCTTCTCGACCCTGCTGGAAGGGATCGGGATGGTGCGCCCCGAGGACATGGACGAAAGCATGCTGCGCGATCTCTGGACGCTGACGCTGCCGCAGATCGGGCCGATCCTGCCCTACATCCTGATGATCCTGATCCTGGTCCTTCGCCCCTACGGCCTTTTCGGGAAGCGTGACGTATGACCGATACCACCCAGAAAGACACCGCCATCGCCGCCGGCTCGGGCATCACCCTGGGCCGGGCGCTGCCCTGGATCATCGTCAGCCTGTTCCTGCTGGTGCTGCCCTGGATCTTCGGCTCCAACTCGGCGATCACCATCATGAACCAGATGATGATCACCGTGGTCTTTGCCCTCAGCTACAACATGCTGCTGGGACAGGGGGGCATGCTGAGCTTCGGCCACGCCGTCTACATGGGTGTCGGCGGCTTCATGGTCATGCACATCATGAACTTGATCGAGGACTACAGCCTGCCGGTACCGATGCCGCTGTTGCCGGTCTTCGGCGGGTTGTTCGGCCTCGGTCTTGCCACCATCGTCGGCTCCTTCTCGACCCGGCGCGCGGGCACCGTCTTCGCGATGATCTCGCTTGGTATAGGCGAGCTGATTGCCGCCTGTTCGATCATCATCGTCGCCTTCTTCGGCGGTGAAGAGGGGATCAAGGGCGACCGCACCTATGGCCTGCCGGTCTTCGGGGTCGAGTTCCTGCAACAGAAGGAGGTCTACTTCGTCATCGCCGGCTGGACCGTGCTGGCGACGCTGCTGATGTATCTCTTCTCGCGCACGCCGGTCGGCCGGATGGCCAATGCCGTGCGGGACAACCCGGAACGGGCCGAGTTCCTCGGCTATTCCGCGCGCTGGGTCCGCTTCTATTCGTTCTGCGCCGCCGGCTTCTTCGCCGGGGTCGCCGGCGGGCTTTTCGCGATCAACTACGAGATCCTGACCGAGCAGAACCTGAACACCGTCCAGTCCGGCGTGATCCTGCTGATCGCCTTCCTCGGCGGCGTCGGCTTCTTCTTCGGGCCGATCATCGGCGCGGTGGTCTTCACCCTGCTGCAATCGGTGCTCAGCCTGCAATCCGAGATATGGCAGCTTTACGTCGGCGCGCTGTTCGTCGCGACGGTGATGTTCTTCCCCGGCGGCCTCGCGGGGGTGCTGATGATGCATGTCCCGGCCTGGCGGCTTGGCAAGCTCGGCTCGCTGGTTGTGCCTTACATCAAGACGGTGATCCCGGCGATGATCGGCATCCTGGGTCTTGCCGCGCTGATGGAGCTGGTGTTCCACGCCCGCCACGCGGCGGCGGGCGAGGACGAGATCACGCTGTTCTGGACCACCTTCGACGGCTTCTCGGTGCTGCCCTGGGCGCTGGCGTCGATCGCCTGCGTGGGCGGCATCTGGATCGCCCGCGCCACCGCCCCCGGCCTGCGCGCCGCCTGGCACCGCGCCAATACACCCGACCGGAGGCCCGCCGCATGAGCACCCCCGCCCTCGAACTCGCCGGTCTGCGCAAGAGCTTCGGCCGCACCGAGATCATCCGTGGTGTCGACCTGAAGATCGCCAAGGGCGAACGCCACGCGGTGATCGGCCCGAACGGCGCGGGCAAGTCGACCCTGTTCAACCTGATCACGGGACGTTTCCCGCCGACCTCGGGCACCGTCCGGCTGCACGGCCATGACCTGACGGGCCTCGCGCCCTTCGAGATCAACCGCATGGGCCTGTCGCGCTCGTTCCAGATCACCAACATCTTCCCGAAGATGACCGTGTTCGAGAATGTGCGCTGCTCGCTGCTCTGGAGCCACGGCTACAGGTATTCCTTCTGGAACATGGTCTCGCGCTCGCGCGACCTGACCGAGGGCGCGGACCGCATCCTCGAACAGATCAACCTGACGGCGCGCCGCGACCTTCCGGCAGGCGTGCTGTCCTACGCCGAACAGCGCGCGCTGGAGATCGGGATCACCATCGCCGGCGGCGCCGACGTGATCATGCTGGACGAACCGACCGCGGGGATGAGCCATTCCGAGACCGACTACATCGTCGACCTGATCCGCACCGTCACCCAGGACAAGACGCTGGTGATGGTGGAACACGACATGGGCGTGGTCTTCGGCCTCGCCGACACCATCTCGGTGCTGGTCTACGGCGAGATCATCGCCTCGGGCACCCCCGAGGCGGTGCGCGGCGATCCAAAGGTCCAGGAAGCCTACCTCGGCGCCGCGCTGGAGGCGGAACACTGATGCTCGAAGTCACCGATCTTCACGCCTATTACGGCAAGTCCCACATCCTCCAGGGCGTCAACATCTCGATCAACGAGGGCGAGATCGTGGCGCTGCTGGGCCGCAACGGGGTGGGGCGCTCCACCACCTGCAAGGCGATCATGGGCGAGGTGGCCCCGCAGGGCTCGGTCCGCTTCAAGGGTGCGGAAATCGCCGGCAGGAAGGCCTTCGAGGTCGCCAACCTCGGCATCGGCTATGTCCCGGAGAACCGCGACATCTTCCCCGGCCTGACGACGCGCCAGAACCTGATCCTCGGCCTGAAACCGCGCCAGAAGGACGGCCAGGGCCGCTGGTCGATGGAGGACATGTTCGCGCTCTTCTCCAATCTGCGCGAACGCGCGGATGTCGAGGCGAGCGTGCTCTCGGGCGGCGAACAGCAGATGCTGACCATGTGCCGGACGCTGATGGGCGACCCCGACCTCGTGATGATCGACGAGCCCACCGAGGGCCTCAGCCCGCAGATGGTGCAGCGCGTCGCCAGCCTGCTCCAGGAGATCGCCCGCCGCGGCATCGCCACGCTGCTGGTCGAACAGAAGCTCTCCATCGCGCTCGACATCGCCCACCGGGTCTATGTCATGGGGCACGGGCAGGTGGTCTTCGAAGGCACGCCCGCCGAACTCAAGGCACGCGAAGACGTCCGCAAGGAGTGGCTCGAGGTCTGACGGCGGCCCTGCCGCCGGATCGCGCCTTGCGCGATGGCGCGTCCCGCGCGGGAGTATTTGTGAAGAAAAGAAGTCAGGCGCGCCGCACTCCTGGTTTCTTCTCTTTCCAAATATCTCC
>JAGRMS010000257.1:5488-5650 GCA_020441135.1 Pseudooceanicola sp. | reverse complement strand
GCTTGACGTTGCGGACCTTCTTCAGATCCTGGCCGATGGCGCCGCCGCGCACCTCGGTTTCGTAATCGGTCAGCTCGTCGGACGCGCGGCCTGCCTGGATCGCGGCAAAGGCGGCCTCGGCGGCGGCCTTGCCCGAGAGCATCGCGTTGTGGTTGCCCTTGA
>JAGRMS010000257.1:5114-5465 GCA_020441135.1 Pseudooceanicola sp. | reverse complement strand
CCATGCCGACCGAGCAGCCGAGCAGGGCGACGCCCGGGGCGACCATCTTGGGCATCGACTGCCAGCCGCCTTCGGAGATCGCGCGGGCGCCGTAGGCGACGCGCTTGCCGCCCTTCAGCAGCTCGGCCACCATCGGGTGATGCTTGAACCGCTGGAATTCCATGTAGGGGAAGAGGTAGGGGTTCTTGTAGTTCAGGTGGACGACAAAACCGACGTAGACCTGATTGTTTTCAAGGTGATAGATGAACGACCCGCCGCCGGCATTGCCACCGAGCGGCCAGCCCATCGTGTGGGTGACGGTGCCTTCGCGGTGCTTGGCGGGGTCGATCTCCCAGATTTCCTTCATGCCGA
>JAGRMS010000257.1:0-5105 GCA_020441135.1 Pseudooceanicola sp. | reverse complement strand
TGCCGAGGCCGAATTTCTGCGGGCAGTGGCCTTTCGACAGGTCGTATTTCGCGATCAGCTGCTTGGCGAGCGAGCCGCGCACGCCTTCGGCGATGAAGACGTATTTGCCGAGGAGTTCCATGCCCGGTTCATAGTTCGGGCCCAGAGAGCCGTCGGCTTCCTTGCCGAATTCGCCCGCGACGACGCCGCGCACCTCGCCGTTGTCGCCGTAGACCATTTCCGAGCAGGCCATGCCGGGGAAGATCTCGACGCCAAGCGCCTCGGCCTGTTCGGCCATCCAGCGGCAGACGTTGCCCATCGAGACGATGTAGTTGCCGTGGTTGTTCATCAGCGGCGGCATCGGCCAGTTGGGGACGCGGATCTTGCCGGCCTCGCCCAGCAGGTAGAAGTTGTCCTCTTTCACCGGGACGTTCAGGGGCGCGCCCTTTTCCTTCCAGTCGGGGATCAGCGCGTCGAGACCGGAGGGATCGAGCACCGCGCCGGACAGGATATGCGCGCCGACCTCGGAGCCCTTTTCCAGCACGACGACGTTCAGGTCGGCATCGAGCTGTTTCAGCCGGATCGCCGCCGACAGGCCCGCCGGACCCGCGCCGACGATCACCACGTCGTATTCCATGCTTTCGCGTTCGACTTCGGCCATCTCGGGCTCCTCTTCCGGCTGGAGGCGCAATATTATGTCGCGGGCTGATACCTTGTGCCAGCCGCGACGGTCAATCGCAACGGGGCGTCATCGGTCAGGTGCGGTCGGTCGTCTTGGCGTCGGACATCATGTCGGTGATGGTTCCGGCGCGGGCGGCATCCTTCGCATATTTGAACGTGCCGTGTTCCAGCACCTCTTCCGCCGCGCGCATCATCGCGCCCAGGGCGGCGCGGGCGAAGGAGCCGCCGACGCTGATGCGCTTGACCCCGGCCTCGGCCAGTTCGGCGACGGTGAAGGTGGGACCGACGAGGCCCATGACCACGTTCACCGGCTTGTCGACCTCGCGGCAGAGGGTGCGGATGTCGTTCAGGTCGCTGAGGCCGGGGGCGTAGAGCACATGGGCCCCGGCCTCGGAATAGGCTTGCAGGCGGGCGATGGTGTCGGAGAGGTCGTGGCGGCCCCAGAGATAGTTCTCGGCCCGGGCGGTCAGCAGGAAGGGCTTGCCGCGGGTGGCGTCGGCGGCGGCGGCGATGCGTTCGGCGGCGAGCACGGTTTCAAAGATCGGGGCGTGGGGGTGGCCGGTCGCGTCCTCGATGGAGCCGCCGACAAGGCCCGCGTCCACGGCGAGGTCGATGGTTTCCGCGCAGATGGCCGGTTCGGTGCCGAAGCCGTCCTCGAGATCGGCAGACACCGGGAGGTGGGTGGCCTCGACGATGGCACGGGCGTTGGCGAGGATTTCTGCGCGGGTCAGCCCGGCGTGGGAATCGCGTTTGCCGACGGAAAAGGCGTAGCCCGCGCTGGTGGTGGCAAGGGCCTGGAAGCCCATCTGGGTCAGGATGCGCGCCGTTCCCGCGTCCCAGGGGTTGGGCATCACGAAGGCGCCCTTGTCCCAGTGCATCGCGCGGAACTGCTCGAACTTCGCGCGTTGTGTATCAGTCATCCTGCCCGCTCTCTCCCTCGTCCCGGATCTCGTCGGACCGGTCGCCCATCAGGTAGCGCGGCCCGCCACCCCTGCGCGCCGCCTTGTCATGCCGGTTATAGATGGCGCATCGGTCGAGCGAAAGGCAACCGCAGCCGATGCAGCCGTCGAGTTTTTCGCGCAACGCCGCCAGCCCGGCCATGCGGGCGTCGATGCGGTCGCGGAAGGTTTCCGCCAGGCGGGTCCAGTCGTCGCGGGTGGGGGTGCGGCCCTGCGGCAGCGCGTCGAGCGCGGCGCGGATCTCGGCCAGGTGGAAGCCTAGGCGCTGGGCGATCAGCACGAAGGACAGGCGGCGCACGTCGCCGCGTTCGAACACACGACGCCCGCCCCGGTCGCGGGTGGGGTGGACCAGCCCCTCTTCCTCGTAGAATCGGATGGCCGAAACGCTGAGGCCGGTGCGATCCGAGACCCAGCCGATGGGCAATCCACGGATGTTTCTCGCCAAGCCCATGTTCTGCAAACACTCTTTTCCCTTGATCTCAACCTTACCTGAGGTCGGACAAAAAGGCCATCGCAAATCAGAGGAGAGTGACATGACCGCGAGACTGGAACACACCAACATCACCGTATCGGACAGCAAGGCGACGGCCGCCTGGCTTTGCGACGTCTTTGGCTGGCATGTGCGCTGGCAGGGGGCGTCGATCCACAACGGGCATTCGATCCACGTGGGCAGCGACGACAGCTATATCGCGCTGTACAACCCGCCCAAGGGCCAGCCCAAGCGCGAGGACAACTACCAGACCTTCGGCACGCTGAACCATATCGCGGTGTTCACCGATGACATCGACGGGGTGGAGCGGCGGGTGAAGGCGGCGGGGTTCGTGCCGGGAAACCACGCGGATTACGCCCCCGGGCGGCGGTTCTACTTCGACGATGCCGACGGGATCGAGTGGGAGGTGGCCAGCCACCAGCAGTGAAAAGCTGCGGACGCCCCTTGCAATTTGGCATTGCATTGCATCTGTTAGACTCCGATTCCAGTGGCAGCCCCGGCGCAGACGCACCGGGGCGCCCGTTTTTTGTTGTGGACGAGGCTATGGACAAGATCCCGATGACACCCGCCGGACATGCCGCGCTCGAAGCCGAGCTGAAGCAGCTGAAGTCGGTCGAGCGCCCCGCGATCATTGCCGCGATTGCCGAGGCGCGCGAGCATGGCGACCTGTCGGAGAACGCCGAATACCATTCGGCGCGCGAGAAGCAGTCGTTCATCGAGGGCCGCATCAAGGAGCTGGAGGGCGTGATCTCGCTGGCCGAGGTGATCGACCCGGGCAAGCTGTCGGGCGCGATCAAGTTCGGCGCGACGGTGACGCTGGTGGACGAGGACACCGACGAGGAAAAGACCTGGCAGATCGTGGGCGAGCACGAGGCCAACATCGAGAAGGGCCTTCTGAACATCAAGTCGCCCATCGCGCGGGCGTTGATCGGCAAGGACGAGGGCGATACGGTCGAGGTGCGCACCCCGGGTGGCGAGCGCAGCTATGAAGTGCTGAAGATCAGCTACGTCTGAACGGGGGAGCGGCCATGTCCACCCCCGATCGCCCGGAAGGCCAGAACACGCCGCTGGGAATCTACGACCGGCCCCGCGACCAGGGGGTGTCCGGGTTCGAGGTTGTCGCCATCGTGCTGACGGTGCTGTGGCTGCTGGGGGCGCTGGTGTTCTTCGTGGTGCTGCCGGAAGAGAGCCGCCCCGGTTTCGACGGGCTGCGGTTCCTGGTGACGCTGCTGACGATCTTCCTGCCGGTGGCGATGATCTGGGTGGCGGCGACGGCGGCGAAGTCGCAGCGGGTGATCCGCGAGGAGAGCGCGCGGTTGCAGGCGGCCATTGACAGCATAAGGCAGACACAGGTGGCGCAGGCGCAGCGCAGCGCGGCGGGGTCCGAGATCTCGGTAGCGAAGCGGCTGGACGAGATCGCGGCCTCGACCCGCAAGGCCGAGACCGCGCTGGCGACCTTCTCGACCCGGCGCGACCGGCCCGCGGCGCCGGTGGCGCCGGGTCCGGCCGAGGATCAGGGATCGCTGGCGCTGGGCACGCCTGCCGAGACGCTGTCGCAGCCGCCCGCGACCGAGGATTTCGTGCGGGCGCTGAACTTCCCTGAGACGGCCGAGGACGAGGCGGGGTTCGCTGCGCTGCGCCGGGCGATGCGCGACCGCAAGACGGCGCAGTTGATCCAGGCGAGCCAGGACGTGCTGACGCTGCTGAGCCAGGACGGAATCTACATGGACGACCTGCGCCCCGACATGGCGCGGCCCGACATCTGGCGGCAGTTCGCACAGGGCACGCGGGGGCGCGCGATTGCGGCCCTGGGGGGCGTGCGCGACCGCACTTCGCTGGCGCTGACGGCGGGGCGGATGAAGCAGGATCCGATCTTTCGCGACGCCGCGCACCATTTCCTGCGGCTGTTCGACCGGATGGTGGCAGGGTTCGAGCCGAACGCGTCGGACGCGGATATCCAGGCGCTGGCGGATACGCGGACGGCCCGGGCGTTCATGCTGCTGGGGCGGGTTGCGGGGACGTTTGACTAGGTCAGGGCGTCCCAGATCAGCTTGAGGCCGGTCAGGGTGAGCAGGACATAGGTGATCGAGAAGAACAGCCGCTCGGGCACCCTGCGGTGCGCGATGACGCCCAGCCAGACTCCGAACAGCGCGAAGGGGGCGAGGACGAGGTTCGCCATGGCGGTTTGCGTCGTGAACAGGCCAAGGTAGAGGTAGGGCGGAAACTTCACGATGTTGATGATCCAGAAGACCAGCACGGTAGTGGCCTGGAATTCCGTCTTGGGCAGTTTGCGGGACAAGAGGTAGATTGCCACCGGCGGGCCGCCGGCGTGGCTGATGAAGCTGGTGAAGCCGGCGAGCGCCCCGGCGATGCCGCCTGCCAGCGCGGAGAGGGGCCGCGCGCCGGGCTGGACCAGACCGTAAGAGCGGGCGGCCTGCCAGGCGACGAAGGACAGGGCGACCGCGCCGATCAGCAGGCGGAACAGGTCGGGCGAGGCGACGGTGTAGAGCAGCCCGCCCAGGATCAGGCCGGGCACCGCGCCGATCAGCAGGAGGCGGGCGTCGGGCCAGCTCCACTTGCGCCAGTAGGGGCGGAGCGTGGCGAGATCCATCAGCATCAGCAGCGGCAGCATGATGCCAAGGGCGATGCCGGGGTCGACCAGCAGGGCGAGGATCAGCGAGGCGACAAAGCCCGCGCCGCCGCCAAAGCCGCCCTTGGACATGCCGGCAAAGATGACAGCGGGGCCGGCGACGGCGAGAAAAGTCCAGCTTATGTCCAGCACGCGTGCCCCCGGTATCTTGCGTCTTTCGGCAACGGCTTAACCGAAGTGCAAGGCTTGCGACAGAGACTGCGCGAACCTATGCTGCGCCGCAGAAGCCTTGCGTCCGGGGGCGGAAGGTTCTACGCAACGCGCGATTTCCATTCGGGACGGAGACTAATCCAATGGCCAGACCCAAAATTGCCCTGATCGGCGCCGGTCAGATCGGCGGCACGCT
>JAGRMS010000256.1 GCA_020441135.1 Pseudooceanicola sp. | reverse complement strand
TCGATCTACTGCACCGCCTGGACCTTCTACGGCGCGGTTGGCTATGCCGTCCGCTCTGGGCTGGAGTTCGTGACGATCTACCTTGGCCCCACGCTGGTGATGCTTGGCTGGTGGTGGGGGCTGCGCAAACTGGTGCGGATCGGGCGCAGCCAGCGCGTGACCTCCGTCGCGGATCTTCTGTCGTCCCGCTATGGCAAGTCGAACACGCTGGCCATCGGCGTGACGATCCTCGCCGTGATCGGGGTGACGCCCTATATCGCGCTCCAGCTGCAATCCATCACGCTGTCCTTCTCGATCTTCGCCGAGGCCGATCCCGACAGCGCCTTCAACGCCGGGGCCAGCGTGATCTGGGTCGCCTCGGGTCTTGCCGTCTTCGCCATCCTCTTCGGCACCCGCAACCTCGACGCCAACGAACGCCACCACGGCGTCGTTACCGCCATCGCGCTCGAGGCGGTGGTCAAGCTGGTTGCCCTGCTGGCGGTGGGCGTCTTCGTGGTCTGGGGGCTGTCGGGGGGCGTGACGGATACGCTGGCCCGCATCGACGCCTCGCCCATCGGCGACTGGCAGGTGGACCGGGCGCGCTGGGCGACGATCACCTTCCTCGCCGCCGCCGCCTTTGTCTGCCTGCCGCGCATGTTCCAGGTCATGGTGGTCGAGAACGACGACGAGCGCCACCTGCGCACCGCCGCCTGGGCCTTTCCGCTGTATCTGCTGCTGATGAGCCTGTTCGTCGTGCCCATCGCCGCCGTGGGGCTGGACCTGCTGCCGGAAGGATCGAACCCGGACCTCTTCGTGCTGACCGTGCCGCTGGCGACGGGGCGCGAGGGGCTGGCGATGCTGTCCTTCATCGGCGGCTTTTCCTCGGCCACGTCGATGGTGATCGTCGCGGCGATGGCGCTGTCGACGATGGTGTCGAACCACATCGTGATGCCGATCTGGTTCAGCTACCGCGCGCAGGGGGCGGCGCAGTCGGGCGACGTGCGCAACGTCGTGCTGCTGGCCCGCCGGGTGTCCATCGGCGGCGTCATGGCGCTGGGGTGCATCTACTACAAGCTCTCGGGCGGCGGTACCGCGCTGGCGGCCATCGGCCTGATCGCCTTCGTCGGCATCGCCCAGATCCTGCCCGCCCTGATTGGCGGCCTGTTCTGGCGCGGCGCGACCCGCATCGGCGCGCTGACGGGGTTGTCCATCGGCTTCGCCATCTGGGTCTGGTCGATGCTCTTGCCCGGCCTTGGCGGCGGCGTGCTGCCGCCCTCGGTCATGGCGGCGGGGCCGTTCGGCATCGCCTGGCTGCGCCCGCAGGCGCTGTTCGGGATCGAGGGGCTGGACCCCATCGTGCATTCGGTGCTGTGGAGCTTCTCGCTGAACGCGCTGGCCTTTGTCGCCGTCTCGCTGCTGACCCTGCCGAACGCCGTCGAACGGCTGCAAGCGGCGCAATTCGTCAATGTCTACGACCATTCGGCCGGTCCGCGCGGCTGGACCGGCTCGGTGGCGCAGAGCGAGGATCTGATGGTGATGACGCAGCGCATCCTCGGGTCGGAGGACGCGCAGGCCCTGTTCCAGCGCGAGGCGCAGCTGCAGGGGGGCAGGGGCCACCTGCCGGAGCCGACGCCGGAGTTCCTGGAACGGCTGGAGCGCCAGCTTGCCGGGTCGGTGGGGGCCGCGACGGCCCACGCGATGATCGGGCAGATTGTCGGGGGGTCGTCTGTCTCGGTCCAGGACTTGCTCGCCGTGGCCGACGAATCGGCGCAGATGCTGGAGTATTCCAGCCGGCTCGAGGCGCAGTCGGCAGAGCTCAGCCGCACGGCGCGCAAGTTGCAGGAGGCGAACGAGAAGCTGACCCAGATATCGGCCCAGAAGGATTCGTTCCTGAGCCAGGTCAGCCACGAATTGCGCACGCCGATGACCTCGATCC
>JAGRMS010000026.1 GCA_020441135.1 Pseudooceanicola sp. | reverse complement strand
TCGGCCACCGGCCGCATATCCTCAAGCCCGGCGACAACGTGCTGGTCTGGGGCGCGTCGGGCGGGCTCGGCTCCTATGCGATCCAGCTGATCAACACGGCGGGGGCGAATGCCATCGGCGTCATCAGCGACGAGGACAAGCGGCAGTTCGTGATGGACCTGGGCGCCAAGGGCGTCATCAACCGCAAGGACTTCAAGTGCTGGGGGCAGCTGCCGACGGTCAATACGCCGGAATATGCGGAGTGGCTGAAGGAAGCGCGCAAGTTCGGCAAGGCGATCTGGGACATCACCGGCAAGGGCGTCTCGGTCGACATGGTGTTCGAACATCCCGGCGAGGCGACCTTCCCGGTGTCGTCGCTGGTGGTGAAGAAGGGCGGCATGGTGGTGATCTGCGCCGGGACGTCCGGGTTCAACTGCACCTTCGACGTGCGCTACATGTGGATGCACCAGAAGCGCCTGCAAGGCAGCCACTTTGCCCACCTCAAGCAGGCAAGCGCGGCGAACAAGCTGATGCTGGAGCGGCGGCTGGACCCCTGCATGTCCGAGGTCTTCGCCTGGGCAGACCTGCCGCAGGCGCATATGAAGATGATGAAGAACCAGCACAAGCCCGGCAACATGTCGGTTCTGGTGCAGTCGCCGCGTACCGGCCTGCGCACCCTGGAAGAGGCGCTGGACGGTTAACAGCCGACAACGGTGGTTCTGCAATTCAGGCCCCGCGAATCGCCCGGACCGGCGTCGCGGGGCCACTTGTTCTGGTTGTGTTCAATGTTTTGAGGGCGATGCGGCCCGGGTGCCTCGCTATTTCCGGGGAGGTGAAAGCAGCGAATTCCTCACCAATTCAGCCTATGATAGAGTTCGTCTTAAGGGTTTGTTAACCTTTTCCGGGAGAATCTCGACATGCAGTGCGACTGGATCCTCGACGTTCTGGCTGATCTGAAATCCTTCGCCAAGGCCAACGGGCTGGTCGCGCTGGCGGAACAACTCGACGACACGACCCTGGTCGCGGCGGCTGAAATCGCGTCGCGTGCAGGCATGGCAAGACAGGCGAATGGTGAACTCGGACAATCTGGACCAGATCCTCGGGCAGTTGGAGCGGGCCACCGCGCTTGAAGACCTGTTCCGGGTCGTCTACGCGATCCGCGACGTTTTTGAAATCGACCACGCGGTGTATCACTGGGTGGACGCGAAGGGCGACCAATATGGCTGCGGCACCTATTCGCAGGCCTGGGCCGACCGGTATCTGTCGCGCAACTATATCCGCGTCGATCCAGTCATCGTGGGCTGTTTCCAAAGGTTTCACCCGGTCGACTGGAAGCGGCTGGACTGGTCCTCGAAGACCGCGCGCGAGTTTCTGCTGGACGCGCGGGAGCATGGGGTCGGCAACCAGGGCTATTCGATCCCGATCCGGGGGCCGAACGGGCAGTTCGCCCTGTTCACGGCGAACCACACATGCGACGACGCCACCTGGGCGCAGATGCAGGAGGTCAACGGGCGCGACCTGATCCTGGTGGCGCATTACATGAACCGCAAGGCGCTGGAGTTCGAACCGTCGCGGACCCCGGACACGGCGCGTCAGCTGTCCCCGCGCGAGGTCGACGCGATGACGCTGCTGGCGATGGGCTACAGCCGGTCGCAGGTGGCCGAGTCGCTGTCGATCTCGGAACACACGCTGAGGGTCTATATCGAAAGTGCCCGGTTCAAGCTGGGCGCGCTGAATACGACCCACGCCGTGGCGCGCGCCATCGGCTTTGGGCTGATCGTGGTCTGAACGGATCGCGAACACGGCGGGCTGGCTGGCCCGAAAGTGTTAACAGGCGTTGTCTATCCGTTTCCGGCATAGAACGGAACCGGGACACTTGCGCATGCTTCGTTACCTCTACGCCGACCAGCTGCACCTCTTCCCCAGGCTGGCGCATTCGATGTTCACCGATCGCGCCGACCAGTTCGCGCGGCGGCTGGAATGGCCTGTAAACGTGGACGAAAACGGCGAGGAGCGCGACCACTACGACGCTTTGAACCCGCTTTATGTCATCTGGGAAGAGCCCGACGGGCGGCATGGTGGCTCGATGCGGTTCCTGCCCACGACGGGTCGGGTGATGGTGAACGAAGTGTTTCCGCACCTTCTGGGCGGCGGCAGCGTCGTCAGCCCGCTGATCTGGGAATGCACCCGGTTTTGCCTGGCGGCGAAGGCCGCGCCGCGGGTCGCGGCGGCGCTGATGCTGGGGGGCGGCGAGATCATGAAGCAGTTCGGGGTCCGGCATTTCGTCGGCGTCTTCGACGCGCGGATGGTGCGGATCTACCGGATGATCGGTTCCTCGCCAGAGGTGCTGGGCAGCGACGGCACCGGGCGCGAGCAGATCAGCGTGGGGCTGTGGTCGTTCAGCGAAGAGGCGCGGCGGCAGGTGGCGCGGCGGGCCAACATCTCGCCCCAACTGTCGCGCTTGTGGTTCGACCGCTCCTTCGGGGCCCCGCCGGTGGCGCAGCACATGGCGCTGGCCTGACCGGGTCTGGCGCAGGGTGGCGCGCGCCTGTAGGGTCGCGTCATGTCGCAACCCGCAGTCACCTTTTCCGAAGACCAGGCCAGTGCTTACGACAGCGTGACGCAGATGCTGGCGGGGGTCGGGATCAACCTCGATGATGCGCTGCTGACGCCGCCCGCCGCGGCGGGCGGGGGTGTCATGGCAGTGATCGGCAAGGCGGGGTCGGGCAAGACGCTGCTGCTGGCCGAGCTGTACAAGGCGCTGGCCGAGGCGGGGGTCGATGTCGTCTCGGGCGACTGGGAGGGGCGGCGGCGCAAGGATCGGCGCACGCTGGCGATCCTGGCGCCGACCAACAAGGCGGCGTCCGTGCTGCGGCTGCGCGGCGTGCCCGCGACGACGATCCACCGCATCCTCTATACGCCGGTCTACGACCCGGAGTACGAGCGCATCGCCGCATGGCTGGCGGGCGAGGGCGAAAGGCCCGTGGTCGAAGGGCTGACCGAGATCGCGCTGGACCGGGCCTTTGCCTTCTATCAGGGCAACAAGTCGATCCCCGGCGCGCTGGCGGCGGCGGGCTTGCGGGGGTCCGACTTCATCACCGGCTGGAAACGCCGGGAAGAGCCGCTGGACATCGGGTTTGTCGACGAAGCCTCGATGCTGGACGAGCGGCAGTTCGAGGACTTGCAGGAAATTTTCCCGACGCTGCTGCTGTTCGGCGATCCGGCACAGCTGGCGCCGGTGAACAGCCCCGGCGGCATGGTCTTCGACAAGCTGGCCGCGCCGCGTCGGCTGGAGCTGTCGCGCATTCACCGGCAGGAGGCGGGCAATCCGATCCTGGACCTGGCCCATGCGCTGGCCGATCCGGCGCTGGGCTACGAGGACTTCGAGCGGATGGTCGAGGAAACCGCCCGCCGCGACGACCGGGTGATCTGGGGGCAGCGGGTCGAGGTCGACCTGATGGCGCGCTCGCCCGTGCTGGTCTGGCGCAATGCCACCAGGATTCGCCTCATCAACGCCTTTCGCAGCGTCTACGGCGCGCCCGAGGATGCGCTGCTGGAGGGCGAGCCGCTGATCTGCGACGGGATCGAACTGCCCATCAAGCACCGCAAGAAGCGGCTGGACCTCGAGGCGCGGGGGCTGATCAAGGGGGCGCAGGTGATCTACCTTGGCCCGGGGCGCAAGCCGGGATTCTCGCGCCTGCATGTGATCGGGGCGGAGGAGCCGCAGGTTTCGGCGGCGTCCATCGTGCAGATCGAGAAGCCGGACGAGGAAGAACCCTTCATCCCCTTCGCCGCGCGCATGGGCGCGACCTTCCTGCACGGTGCGGCCTGCACCATCCACAAGGCGCAGGGCTCGCAATGGGAAAACGTGCAGGTCTTCGCGCCCGACCTCTTCGTCGCGGCGCGCACGGGGCGCAGCGAGGCGGGCCAACCCCTGTGGAAGCGGCTGGCCTATGTGGCGATCACCCGGGCGCAGGAACGGCTGTTCTGGGTGGTGCGCAATCGCCTGTCGAAACCAAGCGGGGCGTTGCGGGTCGATGACCTGCGGAGCGGCCCGGCGAACCTGATCCTGGAGAGTGAGGACATATGAAGACGATCCTGATTACCGGCGCGAGTTCCGGCATCGGCCGGGCGACGGCGGAGCTGTTCCTGTCCGAGGGCTGGCGGGTCGGCATCCTCGCGCGGCGGGGCGACCTGCTGGAAGAGATCGCGGGCACGAACGCCAACGCGGTGCCTCTGGTGGCGGATGTCACGGACGCGGCGCAGGTGCAAAGCGCGTTTGACGCCTTCGTGACAAAGGCGGGCCGGCTGGACGTGCTGTTCAACAATGCGGGCATCTTCACGCCGCAGGCGAGCATCGACGAGATCGCGGTGGAGGACTGGCACCGTGCGGTGGCGGTCAATTTCACCGGCATGTTCCTGTCGGCGCGCTGCGCCTTTGCCGCGATGCGGGCGCAGGATCCGCAGGGCGGGCGGATCATCAACANNCGATCTCGGCCTATGTGCCGCGCCCCGGTTCCGTGACCTATACGGCGACCAAGCACGGGATCACCGGGCTGACCAGGACGATTTCGCTGGACGGGCGGCCCTTTGGCATCGCCTGCGGGCAGATCGACATCGGCAATGCCGAGACGCCGATGGTCGCGGACCTGAAGGCGCGGGCTGTCGCTGCGGGGCAGGTGCCGCCGCAGACGATGGACGTGGCGAACGCGGCGCAGGGCGTGCTGCACATGGCGACGCTGCCGCCCGAGGCGAACGTGCAGTTCATGACGGTGATGGCGACGAAGATGCCCTATATCGGGCGCGGGTAGGAGAGACCCCTGACCCCCCGGGGGGAGAGGAACGTCGCCCCCCACCCCCATCCCCTCCCCGCGAGGGGGAGGGGAGGCGTGCCTGCCGTGCGTTGCGGATTGCCGATGGGTCGCCGTCGCGCTTAGGGTGTCGCCGATGGGTCGGGGGACGGAATGCGGACATTTCTGAAGTGGGCGGGCCGGGCGCTACTGGCGCTGGTGCTGGCGGCGGTGGTCATCGGGCTGTGGAAGCGCGAGGAGATCGCGCGGCTCTGGGCGGTGAACACGCTGTTCGACGAGGCGCGGATCGTCGCCAACTTCTCGAATATGGACCGGGCGTTCCTGACCGTGCCGGTGCCGCGCGGGAGCGGTGCGACCACGGACCTGCCCTACGGGCCCGAGGCGGTGCTGCCCGAGGGCGTGAACGACTGGGCGCGGGAGCGGGCGCTGACCTCGCTGCTGGTGATGAAAGACGGGGCCATCGTTCACGAGGAATACTTCCTTGGCACCACGGCCGAGGACCGGCGCATCTCGTGGTCGCTGGCCAAGAGCTACCTGTCGGCGCTGTTCGGGGTGCTGGTGGCGGAGGGGGCCATCGCCTCGCTGGACGATCCCGTCACCGCTTACGCGCCAAAGCTGAAGGGCACTGCTTACGACGGGGCGAGCATCCGCAACGTGCTGAACATGGCGAGCGGCGTGACCTTCGACGAGGATTACCTGGACTACAATTCCGACATCAACCGCATGGGCCGGGTGGTGGCGCTGGGCGGGGAACTGGACGACTTCGCGGCGGGTCTCACTGAAACTTTCGCGAAGCCCGGGGCGGTCTGGCAGTATGTCTCGATCGACACGCATGTGATCGGGATGGTGATCCGGGGGGCGACCGGGCGCACGGTGCCGGACCTCCTGTCGGAAAAGATCATGGCGCCGCTGGGGATGGAGCGCGAGGCCTATTACATCACCGACGGGACGGGCGTGGCCTTCGTGCTGGGCGGGCTGAACATCACCACGCGGGACTATTCGCGGTTCGGGCTGATGGTGGCGCAGAATGGCCAATACGGCGGGCGGCAGGTGGTTCCGGCGGCCTGGATCGAGGAATCGACCGCCGCCTCGGCCCCGACGCAGCCGGGCCGGATCGGCTATGGCTACCAGTGGTGGATCCCGGTCGGGGCAGAGGCGGGCGAGGTGCTGGGTCGTGGCATCTATGGGCAATACCTGTATATTGACCGGGCGCGCGATGTGGTGATCGTCGTGACGGCGGCGGACCGGGGATTCCGGGGCGCGGGCGTCAACGAGGGCAACATCGACATGATGCGGGCGATTGCGCGGGGGCTGTGAGGCGTGGACATGGACGAGAGCGTCAACGTGCTGGGGCAGCCGCTGGGGCCGTGCTCGGGCAAGCCGCTGACCGGGTTCTTCCGTGACGGGCATTGCAACACCTGCGCCGCCGATCAGGGCAGCCACACGGTCTGCGCGGTGATGACGGACGAATTCCTGGCGTATTCGAAGTATGTCGGCAACGACCTGTCGACGCCGCGGCCGGAGTTCCGGTTCGCCGGGCTGAAGGCGGGGGATCGCTGGTGTCTCTGCGCCGGGCGGTTCCTGCAGGCGGCGGACGAGGGCTGCGCGCCGCGTGTCAGCCTTGGGGCGACGCACCGCAAGGCGCTGGAGATCGTGCCGCTGGACGTGCTTAAAGCGCACGCGATCGACCTGTCCTGATGCCGCTGATCGGGTCGGTTCACGAGGACGGAGTGCTGGTGCTCACGCTGGGCAACGGCGTGGCGCATCCGCTGTCGCTGGCGATGATCCGGGCGATTCATCAGGCGGTAGAGGAGCCGGGCGAGGCGCGGGTGATCCTGCTGCACGGGCCGGGCAAGATCTTCTGCGCGGGGCATGACCTGAAAGAGATCGCGCGGCATCGCGGGGATGCGGACGCGGGGCGGGGCTATCTGGAAGAGCTGTTCGGCGCCTGTGCCGGGATGATGCTGGCGATCGTGCAATCGCCCCTGCCGGTGATCGGGGTCTGCGAGGGGATCGCCACGGCGGGCGGGTTGCAGCTGTTGGCGAGTTGCGATCTGGCGTTCGGCTCGACGGCGGCGCGGTTCTGCCTGCCGGGGGTGTCGAACGGCGGGTTCTGCACGACACCGGCGGTGGCCGTGGGGCGCGCCATCGGGGCGCGGCGGACGATGGAGCTGGCGCTGTCGGGCGAGGTGTTCGACGCGCAGTGGGGTCGCGAGGCGGGGCTGGTGAACCGGGTGCTGCCCGACAACGAACTGATGCCCTTCGCGATGGATTTCGCGCGGACGCTGGCGGGTCGGCACGCGCCCGCGGTGCAGGCGGGCAAACGGGGGTTCCGCGAGCAGATGGGGATGCCGCTGGACGAGGCCTATATCCATGCGACCGAAATTATGATCGGCCATTTCATGGACCCCGAGCGGGTTCGGCGGGATCTCGACCGCTGGGCCTGAGCGGCTTTCGGGATCGGAGCTTTGCCGCTAGACTGGCGCCCGAGCAGCAAACAGGACGGCAAACAATGCGTCTGTGGATGAAGGCGGGGCTGGTGGTCCTGGCGTATGGCATCGTTCATGCCGAGACGAAGGAGGTCTCGCCCCTGGCGGTGCGCGAGTCGCTGCGGCCTCCGGAGCGGCCCGAGGGGGTGCAGGTGGACGAGCAGGGGTTTGCGGCCTGGCTGAGCGGTTTCCGTTCGCGGGCCGGGGCGGAGGGCATCTCGCCCGCGACGCTGGACAAGGCGCTGAAGGGCGTGACGCCGGACCCGGAGGTGATACGGCGCGACCGCAACCAGAACGAGTTCACCAAGACGGTCTGGGTCTATCTCGACACCGCCGCCTCGGCTGACCGGATTGCGGCGGGCAAGGCGGCGCTGGCGAAGAATGCCGCGCTGCTGGATCGGATCGAGGCGCAGTATGGCGTCGACAAGGAGATCGTGACGGCGATCTGGGGGCTGGAAAGCGCCTATGGCGCGGTGCGGGGGGGCGACAGCACCATCCGCTCGCTGGCGACGCTGGCGCATGATCCGCGGCGGCGAGACTTCTTCGAGGGCGAGTTGCTGGCGCTGCTCAAGGCGGTGGACAAGGGCGAGGCCCGGCTGGGCAACCTGAAGGGTAGCTGGGCCGGGGCGATGGGGCATACGCAGTTCATGCCCTCGTCCTACCGCGACCATGCGGTGGATTTCGATGGCGACGGGCGGCGCGACATCTGGTCGGACGATCCCGCCGACGCGCTGGCCTCGACCGCGAATTACC
>JAGRMS010000255.1 GCA_020441135.1 Pseudooceanicola sp. | reverse complement strand
GTCCTCGACCTTGCCGGCCAGCAGCACCTTGCGCTGCGCCGGGCTTTCCGCCTTGTCGAGCATCGCGCGGAAGGTCAGCATCTCGCCGAAGACGCTGGCGGTTTCGGCCAACGTGAGGGGCGTCGAGGACAGCATTTCGCCCTGGCCCGCCGCCAGCACCTGGTGGACGCCATGCCCCAGTTCGTGCGCCAGGGTCATCANNTCATCACGTCGCGCGGCTTGCCGAGGTAGTTCAGCATCACGTAGGGGTGTACCTCGGTCACGGTCGGATGCGCGAAGGCGCCGGGGGCCTTGCCCGGCTTTACCCCGGCGTCGATCCAGCCCTTGCGGAAGAAGGGCGTCGCGATTTCGGCCATGCGCGGGTCGAAGGCGCCGTAGGCGTCCATCACCGTCTTTTCCGCCTGCTCCCAGCTGACGATGCGCTTGTCCTGCATGGGCAGGGGGGCATTTCGATCCCAGACCTGCATCCGGTCGAGGCCGAGCCACTTGCGCTTCAGCTCGTAATAGCGGTGGCTGAGGCGGGGATAGGCCGCGACCACGGCGGTGCGCAGCGCCTCGACCACCTCGGGCTCGACGTCGTTGGACAAGTGCCGCCCGGTCTGTGCCGTCGGCATCTTGCGCCAGCGGTCGATGACCTCCTTCTCTTTCGCCTGCGTGTTGTGGACGCGGGCGAAGGTCTTGATGTTCTTGTCGAACACCGCCGCCAGTTCCCGCGCCGCCGCCTCGCGCCTGCCGCGGTCGCTGTCGGTCAGCAGGTTCAGCGTGCCCTCGATGTTCAGCTCTTCGCCGTCAACGGTGAAGGTCAGGCTGGCGATGGTTTCGTCGAACAGCCGCTCCCAGGCGTCGCCGACCACGCCGAGGTCGTGCAGGAACTTTTCCAGCTCGTCCGACAGCTGATAGGGTTTCATCGCCCGGATGCGGTCGAAGACGGGCTTGTAGCGGGCAAGGTCGGGGTTCTGCGCGAAGAGCCCGGCGAGGTGGTCGTCGTCGAGGCGGTTCAGCTCGAGCGTGAAGAACACCAGCGGCGTGGTGAAGTTGGTGATCTTTTCCTGGCAGTCGCCCATGAACTTGGCGCGGCCCGCGTCGATGGTCAGCTGGTAGTAGCGCAGCCCGGCAAAGGACATGATGCGGCCGGCGATGGTGCTGATCCGTTCGTTGCGCAGCACGCAGTCGAGCATGGCGTCGGCGTCGAGCGTGGCCAGCTTGCCCTCGTAGTCGGCGGCGAAATCGGCGCAGGCTTGTTCGAGCCAGTCCATGTCGCGCTTGAGTTCCGGCGCGGTTTCCGAGGTGTAGAGGTCGCTCAGATCCCATTCCGGCAGGGGCCCGATGTCCTTGCCTCCCGGCGTGTTGGTATCGCGGACAGGGAAGGGGAGCTGGAACATGGGTGTACCTCTGCGGTTCGGGGTCAGGGACACTTAAGCGGCGCGGGGCGAAACGGCAACCGGCAGGACGCCAGTGCGCTGCCCGCCGGTCTTGGCATCGCCGGATATTCCCCCTCCCTACCGCCCTCGAGGGTAGGACGATTCGGAGAACGAAAGGTGAAAATCCGGAATGTTTCGAAATCGCGGCGGGGCGCGGGCCGGGTTCGGTTGCGGATATGCCCGGTCGGCCCCGGCGGCCGGCGCGGCCTTGTCGCGGGGACGGCACTTTGGACGCTTCGCCGCTGCCGTCCCTGCGGCCGTCGAACCGCCGCAGATACGAGCCTATCCATAGGCCGCCAGCATCGCCTTCAGGTCGTCCAGCGTGTTCGCCTCCTGCACCGGCTTGTCCTTGCGCCAGCGCGCCATGCGGGGAAAGCGCAGCGCGACGCCGGACTTGTGGCGGCTGCTGGCCTGGATGCCCTCGAAAGCGATCTCGAATACATGGGTGGGCGTCACCTGGCGCACCGGGCCGAAACGCTGCCGGGTGTGGCGGCTCACCCAGCGGGTGATCTCGGCGAACTCCTCGTCGGACAGGCCCGAATAGGCCTTGGTGAACGGCACCAGGTCGTTGCCGTTCCAGACCGCAAAGGTGAAATCGGTGAACAGGTTGGCCCGACGCCCGCTGCCCGATTGCGCGTAGATCATCACCGCGTCGATGGTGAAGGGGTCGAGCTTCCATTTCCACCAGTCCCCGCGCCTGCGTCCGGCGTGATAGGGGCTGGCGGCCTGTTTCAGCATCAGCCCTTCGGAACGGCGGTCGCGGGCGGTGGCGCGCTGGGCCGCCAGGTCGTCCCAGGTCTCGAAACGCAGCAGGGGAGAGCGCCGGATCGGTGCGTCCGTGGACAGGTTTTCCAGCAAGCTGTCCAGAATTGAACGGCGTTCCGCCATCGGGCGGGCGCGGATGTCTTCGCCCTGCCATTCCAGCAGGTCATAGGCGTAGAGCATGGCCGGGGCCTGTTGCAGCACCGATTTCGGCACCGACTTGCGCCCGATCCGCTTTTGCAGCGCGGCAAAGGGCAGGGGCTGCTCGCCCTCCCAGGCCAGCACCTCGCCGTCGATCACGGTGCCGGGCGGCAGGAAGTCGGCGGCGCGGGCAAATTCGGGGAAGGCGTCCGAGATCAGCTCTTCGCCCCGCGACCAGAGGTGCCAGGCGCCGTCGCGCAGGATCAACTGGCCGCGGATGCCGTCCCATTTCCACTCGGCCAGCCAGCCGCCCGGCGCGCCCAGAGTGTCGGGCGCTGCCTCCAGCGGGTGGGCGAGGCAGAACGGATAGGGGCGCGAGGCGTCGGCGGTCGGATCCTCGGCCTCGATCAGGCTGTGCCAGGTCACGTTGTCCGGCGTCCAGTCGCCCATCAGGCGATGCGCCAGCTCGGCCTCGTCGCGCGCGGTGGCCTGCGCCAGCGCCCGGGTCATCAGCTTGCGGCTGACGCCCACGCGAAAACTGCCGGTGATCAGCTTGTTGAAGAGGAACCGCCGGGGCGTGTCCATCGCCGACCAGGCGGCCAGCACGGCGGTCTTGCGGGCCTCTTCCGGGGCCTTGGCCACGTCGCGCAGGACATCGATCCAGTGCGACAGGCTGCGGTCCTCGTCACGCTCGGGCGGCGGCAGAACAAGGGCGATGGTCTCGGCCAGGTCGCCGACGACGGGGTGCGATTCCTCGACCAGCCAGACCGGCAGCCCGGCGCGTTCCGCGGCCCATTCGCGCAGGCGCGTGGCGGTCACGGCCCGGCGCGGGCGGCGGCCCGAGAACAGCGCGACGGTCCAGAGCCGGTCGTTGTCCGGGGCATCGGCGAAATACGCGGCCAATGCCGCCACCTTGACGGAGGTGCGGGTGGTGGCGTCGATCGCGGCGAAGAGGCGGGCGAAGCGTTTCACGCGGTGTCCTCTTCGCCCGCCTCGCCGCGGAACTCGGTGCGGACGACCTGCGCGTCGTAGCCTTGGGTATTCAGCCAGCGCGTGAAAATCTCGGTGTAGCCGTGGGTGACATAAACCCTCTCGGCGCCCGTTTCGCGGATGGCTTCGTTCAGCCCGTCCCAGTCGGCGTGGTCCGACACGACGAACCCGCGGTCGACCGCCCGCCGCCGCCGGATGCCGCGCAGCATCATCCAGCCGCTGGCGAAGCCGCCCGATACCGCGCCGAACCGTCGCGCCCAGGGTGTGCCGAGCGCCGAGGGCGGGGCGAGCACCAGCGCGCCGCGATGATCGGCGATCTTCGTGTCGGGCGTGACCTGTATCGTTTGCGGCAGCGCCAGCCCCTGCGCGCGCAGCACGGCGTTGGTGTTCTCCACCGCGCCATGGGTCAGGATCGGCCCGATGGAGGGGTCGAGCATCGCCATCAGCCGCTGCGCCTTGCCGAAGCTGTAGGCAGCCAGCAGGGGTGTCACGCCCTGAGCGGCGCAATCCCGCCACCAGGCGTCGATCTCGGCCGCGACCTCTGCCTGCGGGCGCCAGCGGAAGACCGGCAGGCCGAAGGTGCTTTCGGAGACGAAGCTGTGGCAGCGGACCGGCTCGAAGGGTTCGCAGAGCCCGTCCGGCGTGGTCTTGTAGTCGCCCGAGACCACCGCGATCTCGCCAGACACTTCCACGCGAATCTGTGCCGATCCCGGCACATGCCCGGCGGGATGGAACGACACCAACGCATCGCCGATCCGCCGCTGTTCGCCATAGGCAATCGTCTCCAGCACGATATCGCCCAGACGGTGGCGGATCACCGGGGCGGCGGCCTCGGTGCAGAGATACCGCGCGTGGCCGGGGCGGGCGTGGTCGGAGTGCCCATGCGTGATCAGCGCGCGGTCCACCCGGCCCCAGGGGTCGATGTAAAAGCCGCCCGCGGGGCAGAAGATGCCGTTCGAGGTGAAGGTCAGGACCGGATCGCGCATGGCGCAACAGGGTAGCGCGCCCGCGCGCGCGGTCCAGACCTCAGGCGCTGCGCGCCGTCGCGGTGCCGCCGCCCGAGACCAGCGCGTCGAAACGCGCGAACAGGCGGGCGCGCAGGGCCGGTTGCTCCAGCAGCACCTCGTGTTCCGCGCCCGGGAGCACCACCAGCTCGCCGCCCGGCCAACGCTGCATCCGCGCGCGCACGGCGGCGGTATCGACGATGCGTTCGTTCTCGCCGATGAAGGTGACGCAGGGCACGCGCGGCGACGGCTGGCGCGCCAGCCAGGCGCATTCGCCCATCGCCTCGCGCAGCCAGATCAGGCTCGGGCCGCCAAGCGCCAGCCCGGGCTGGGCGCGCAGCTGCTCTTGCATCATGGCGAACATCCCGGGGTCGGTGGTCAGCATGTTGCCCGGGAAGGGGTTCGACAGGACGTAGGGGTCGTAGGTCGTGCTTGGCGGCAGGCGGGTGCCCATGCCGACCATGTTCGCGACGCGCGGCAGGGCCCAGCCCAGCGGTTTCAGCAGGGCGGACATGTAGATGCCCCACATCGGCCCGGTGAAGGTGGCGGTCGCGACCGGCGCGCCCTGGATCAGCGCGCGCAGGCCGATGGCGCCGCCCATCGAATGGCCGATCAGGTGCCAGGGCTTCGGCAGGCCCTGCGCCTCGGCCAGGGCCAGCACGGCCGCCACGTCCTTCTGGTAGTCGGGGAAGGCGACCACATGCCCGATGCGGGCATCGGGCAGCAGGCGGTCCGCCAGTCCCTGTCCGCGCCAGTCCACCGCCAGCGTGGCGAGGCCCAGCCTTGCGAGCTCTTGCGCCGTGGCGCCGTATTTCTCGATATACTCGGTCCGACCCGGAAACAGCAGGACGGACCCGCGCGCCCCCTCGCGCGGCCAGATGGCGACGCGGATGCGGACGCCGTCCGACGTCTTGCACCACCAGGCGGACCCGCCTTCGGGGCCGCCCGCGATGGCATCGTACAGGGGCGCGCTGTCCATCAGGCCAGGACCGAGGCGAGTTTCATCGCCAGGCCCATGTCGCCGTCGACCGACAGCTTGCCGGTCATGAAGGCGCCCGTCGGGTTCATGTCGCCGTCAAAGATCGCGCGGAAGGTGTCCGACGACGCGCTCAGCGTCACGTCGGCGTCTTCGTCGCCCACGCGCGCGCCGTCCGAATCCAGCATGATCGCGCCTTCGTCCGTCACCACGAACTTGGCGGTGCCGTCAAAGCCGCCGCCGGCCATCTTGCTGCTCAGTTCGGCCGCCGCCTGCTCAAGAAATTCGCTCATCCCGTTCTTGTCCTCATGAGGTTGTGACGCGCTTGTCTCTGGCCTTCGCCGCGCGTCGCGTTACACTGGAGAAGATATGAGCCTTCGCCATCCCAGACTCAAACGTATCGCTGCGGCATTTGTCGGCCTAGTCATGATTTCCATACCTGCCGCCGCGCAGGTGACGGGCCCGGACGCGATTCCGCCGGAAGTGATGCCGCCGGAGGCACTGCCGAATTTCGCCCCGGAACCGGGCGCGGCGGAGACGCCGGAGGCCGATCTTCAGGACGAGGCCGCGCTGCTGGATGCGCTGGCGCATTCCGACGCGGCCGGCGCCAAGCGGTATGAGCGGCAGTTGCAGACGTTATGGAGTCGCAGCGGCTCTCCTTCCGCCGACCTGCTGCTGAAGCGCGGGCGCGAGGCGATGGAGGTCAAGGACACCGCCACCGCCATCGAGCACCTGACCGCGCTGACCGACCATGCGCCGGATTTCGCCGAGGGCTGGCACGCCCGCGCCACCGCCTATTTCGCCGCCGACCTGATGGGGCCGGCGCTGGCGGACCTCGAACATGCGCTGTCGCTCAACCCGAACAACTACGGTGCGATCTTCGGGCTGGGCGTGATCCTCGAATCCGTCGGCGACCGCAAGCGCGCCTACGAAGCCTATCTGCGGGCGCAGGCTATACATCCGCATCACCAGGACATATCTGCTGCGGTAGAGCGCCTGCGCGCGAAAATCGAAGGCAAGGTTCTCTAGGGGCCTTACGGGTAACGAGGGCGCGGATGGGAACCCCTTCGCAGGTCGTGGCGGTTCTGGGCCCGACCAACACCGGCAAGACACATTACGCCATCGAGCGGATGCTGGGCCATCGCACCGGGATCATCGGCCTGCCGCTGCGCCTGCTGGCGCGCGAGGTGTACGACCGCATCGTCGCGCTGCGCGGCCCCTCGGTCGTGGCGCTGGTCACGGGCGAGGAACG
>JAGRMS010000025.1 GCA_020441135.1 Pseudooceanicola sp. | reverse complement strand
ACTTCACCTGCAACAAGCTGCCGAAGGTGGGCCGCATCAACCTGACCTACGCCCTGACCTCCGCCGGGACGACGCGGACCGAATACACCATCGTGCGCCGGGGCGAGGACGACTACTACCTCGTCTCCGCCGGGGCCTGGACGGCCTATGACGCCGACTTCCTGAAGAAGGCCGCCGAAGATCACATGGCCGCGGGCGGCGGTTTCGTGGTGATCCAGGACGTGACGACGCAATACGGCGTCTTCGCCCTGGCGGGCCCGAACTCCCGCGCCCTGCTGAAAGAGCTGATCCGCGACGCCCAGCCCGAGACGGCGCTGTCGAACAAGCGATTCCCCTGGCTCTCGGCCCGCGACATCGAGCTTGGCATGGTCCCGGTCATGGCGATCCGCGTCGCCTATACCGGCGAACTCGGCTGGGAACTGCACCACCCGATCGAGATGCAGGCGCATCTGTGGGACCGGCTGAGGGAAGCGGGGGAAAAGCACGGGCTGAAGCTCGTCGGCGCGCGGGCGCAGAACTGGCTCCGGCAGGAAAAGTCCTATCGCGCCTTCGGCACCGAACTCGGCCGCGATGCGACCCCGCTGGAAGCCGACTTGCCCCGTTTCGTGGACCTCTCCAAGGACTTCCACGGCAAGGCGGCGATGGAGGCCAAGGGCATCCGCTCGAAATGCGTGACCCTGCTGATCGACGGCCCCTCCGATGCCGACCCCTGGGGCCGCGAAGCGCTCTACGACGGCATCGAGCGCGTCGGCCGCCTGACCTCGGGCGGCTATTCGGTGGCCTTCGGCAAGTCCATCGGCATGGGCTACGTCAAGCCCGCGCTGGCCGTCGTCGGACAGAAGCTGAAAGTGAAGATGCTGAACCAGCTCTGGGACGCCGAGATCGTCGAGGACAGCCCCTACGATCCGAAGAACGAGGTCATCCGCAAGGACGGGTAAACGGGCGGCGGGGCAAGCCCCGCCCTACGCCTCAACCAGCGGCGCGCTCGTGGCAGCGTTGCAGGACGCGCCTGCGGCGCGTAGCCTCCGGCGGGAGTATTTTTGAAGAAAAGAAGCAGGGCGCCACGCCCCTGGTTTCTTCTCTTTCCAAATATCTCCGGGGGAGTCGACCGCAGGGAGACGGGGGCAGCGCCCCCACGCCCACCTGCCCGCCAGCGCGACGGTCGGAAATCCCGTAGGGCGGGGTTCACCCCGCCGCGCCGAACTCGACAAAGGCCCAGGCCATCGCCACATAGGTCAGCTGGTGCAACGCCTGGTCGAACCCGTTGGCGCGCCAGAAGCCCGCTTCCTCCGGTCCGTACGAGCGCATTTCGGAATAGCGCGCCTTGCCCCAGTCGATATTGAAGTGGACCGCCCATTCGAGCGGCACCAGCACAAGAATGAATCCCAGCGGCGCGCCGACGGCCAGCAGGGCGAGTACCGACCCCAGCGCATGGACGCCCGCGTGCTGGGCGCGGCCCATGTGCCAGTAGGATCCACGCCCCTGCAGCATCTTCGGCGTCTGCAGGAAGTAGTCCGCGAACATGTGCTTGATCTGCAGAAGGCAGATCAGGATCAGGACCGTGCTGACGGATGCGGGCAAGAGGGCCTCCGGCAAGGTTGCGCCGGGTGAGCTTAGGGCCTTCGCCCGCGCCCTGCAATCCACCGCCAGGATTTCCCGTTTGCACCAGCGCCGCGCGCGGATAACAATGCCCGAAACAGGCGGCGGCCCGGGGCACGCCGCGCGACAGGGCCGGGACGCATTGCCATAGAACCTTCGCTTTTCCGTTTCATCTGGAAACACTCGAAACGCGATCAGCTGATCCTGCTGGCCGTGACCGCGACCCTCTTCCCGCTGCTCTACCTGACGCTGGAACTGCCCAAGCGCATCATCAACGACGCCATCGGCGCGACCTCGGCCACCATCGACGTCTTCGGCTGGCAGGTGGGCCAGGTCATCTTCCTCGGCCTCCTCTGCGCCGCCTTCCTGCTGTCGGTTCTCGCCCACGGCCTGGTCAAGATGCGCATCAACACGATGAAGGGCATCCTGGCGGAGCGGATGCTGCGCCGTTTCCGCTACCTGCTGATCGCCCGCATCCTGCGCTTTCCGCAGCCCTATTTCGAGCGGGTGAGCCAGGGCGAGCTGGTGTCGATGATCACCGCCGAGAGCGAGCCGATGGGCGGCCTGATGGGCGACATGATCTCCCAGCCGGTGCTACAGGCCGGGCAGATGATCACCATCCTCGGCTTCCTCTTCTTCCAGAGCTTCTGGTTCGGTGTCGCCGCCTGCGCATTGATCCCCCTGCAGGCCTGGCTGATCCCCAGGCTGCAACGCCAGATCAACCTGTTGAACAAGAAGCGCATCCAGCAGGTGCGGGTGCTGGCCGCCAACATCGGCGAAAGTGCGCAGGGCGTCTCGGCGATCCGCGCCAATGCGGGCTGGCGTTACCGGCTGGCCGAGATCACCTCGCTTCTGGGCAAGAACTACGAGATCCGCTTCGAGATCTACCAGAAGAAGTTCTTCATGAAGTTCATCAACAACTTCATCGGACAGCTGACGCCCTTCTTCTTCTTTGCGATCGGCGGCTATCTCGTCATCCAGGGCGCGGTGTCGATCGGGGCGCTGGTTGCCGCGCTGGCGGCCTACAAGGATCTGTCGAGCCCCTGGAAGGAACTGCTCGACTACTACAACCAGGCCCAGGACATGAGCCTGCGGTGGGAGGTCGTGACCGAGCGATTCGCCCCGGACGGGCTGCTGGACGACAAGCACTTCGACGGCGAACCCGAGGTCGGGCCGCTGACCGGGGACATCACGCTGGACCATGTGACGGTGCGCGACGCCGACGGCAACGCGGTGCTGGAGGATCTGAACGCCGTCCTGCCCGGCGGTGGCACCATCGGAATCGCCGCCCCGAGCGGAGAGGACCGGCGCGCCTTGGGCGAACTGCTGACGCGCGAGGTGATGCCCGCCGCCGGAACCGTCCGCTTTGGCGAAACCGATATCCGCACCCTGCACCACTCGGCCATCGCGGGCCGCGTCGGGCTGGCCTCGTCGCGCCCCCTGCTGTTCCGCGGCAGCTTTGGCGACAACGTGCTGATGCCGATCCGGCGGCGTCCGGTGGGCGACAGCGCCGATCCAGCGCGCCACGCCGAATCGCTGCGCGCGGGCAACAGCGCCGACCCCTTCGATGCCGACTGGGTCGATCCATCGGCTGGCGGCTTTGCCGATGCGGCCGAGTTGCGCGCCTGGTGGCTGCGCCTGATTGATGCGATGGGCCCGAACAACGCCCTGTTCCGACGCGGGCTGGACCAGGTGTTCGACGAAACCGCCCACCCCGACCTGGCCCGCCGCCTGGTGCAGCAGCGCGTCGCGGTGCGCATCGCCATCGAGGACGCGGGCCTGGGCCGCTACGTCCATTTCTTCGACGTGCGCCACTACAACCCTGCCCTGCCGGTGATCGAGAACCTGCTGTTTGCCACCGCCCGCGTGCCGATCACGACCGAGGTGCTGGCGGCGCAATCCGCCTTCCTGGCCCAGCTGCGCAAGCTGGGGATGCAGGAAACGCTGGTGACGCTGAACCGCGAAGTGATCGACATGCTGCGCCAGATCTTCGGCATGGACGGGACCGAGCATCCGCTGTTCCGCAACCTCGGCCTCGACCCCGGCAGCTTCGAGGCGGCGGCGGCGCTGGTGGAAAAGACCCGCAACGCCGCGACCGGGACGCTGAGCGACGAGGATTTCGCGACCCTCCTCACCGTACCCTCGCGCGTCTCGGCCGAGCAGATCGGCCCCGCCTTCCCCGACAGCATCAAGACCCAGGTGCTGGAGCTGCGGCGCAGCCATTCGGGAATGCTGGTCAGCACTTTCGGCGATCTCTTCGCGCCGCTCGACCCGCGCCGGTTCGCGCCGGGCCTGACGGTGCTGGAAAACGCGCTGTTCGGCATCGTGTCAAAGGACGCGGGCAGCAAGACCGACGACATCCAGCGCGCGGTCGCGCCGGTGCTGATCGAAAGCGGCGCGCAGGAAGGCGTGGTGCAGCTGATCTACGACCTGCCGGTGCCGCTGGGCGGCGCCAACCTGCCCGCGCAGGTGGCCGAACCGCTGGCGCTGAGCCGGGCGGCGATCAAGCGGCCCGATGTGCTGATCCTCGACCAGGCGCTGGCCTCTTACCCGGCCGAGACCCGCGCCTCGGTCGGCAAGGCTCTGCGCGAGCTGCTGCCGAAGGCGACGATCATCCACCTGGCCGAAACTCTGGAGGACGACCGCGACTTCGATGTGGTATTCGAACTGCGTCAGGGCCGTATCCAGGGCGAGGACATGATAGAGGCATCCGACGAGGACACCGCCGCCAGCGCCGACCTGGGCCGCAAGATGCGCGCGCTGGAACAGACCGAGATGTTCGGCGCGCTGTCACGCAAGCAGCTGCGCCTGCTGGCTTTCGGCGCGCGCTGGTACGACGCGAAGAAGGGCGACACGGTGTTCCTGAAGAACGATCCACCGACCGACGGGGCGTTTCTGGTGCTCGAGGGGAATGCCGGCCTCTATCTCCCGCGCGACGGGCAGGAGGATCAACTGATTGCCACCGCCGGACCGGGAAAGCTGGTGGGCGAGCTTGGCCTGATCCGCAATGAACCCCGCGCGCTGTCGATGAAGGCCGACACCGACCTGCGCTGCCTCCGCATCGGCGCGGCTGAGTTCCTGGCCGTGGTCGAGAACGACGCGGCGATGGCCTTCCGCCTTTTGCAGGTCGTCGCCAAATACGTCTCCAACTGAAAAAGCGGCCCGCACGAAGGCGGGCCGCATGTCACTCGCAACCGGTAAAGCTTACTTGTCGAAGGTCGGCAGAGCTTCGAGCTCTTCCTTGGTCATCGAGATATAGACCCGCACGTCGTCGCCATCGGTCTCCCGCAGGATCTCGAGGTCGTCCATGGAAAGCTGGACGGGTTTTTCACCGATACCAAGAAACCCACCGACGTCGACGACCCCGCTCGTGATCTGGCCTTGCTCGCTCAGGATCAGTTCGGACACTTCGCCGATCCATTCGTTGTTGGCGTCGTAGGCCGGTGCGCCGGTCAGCATTTCGGCGGTCAGCTCTTCGGTCTTGGCCGCGGCATAGCCGTCGTACTGCACCGGTTGACGCTCGGTCTTGGCGGCCGGGTCCGTGACGGCATCGTTCACGGCCACTTCGGTCTTGGTCGCAGCCTTGTCGACCGCCGCTTCGGTCTTGTCAGCAGCCTTGTCGACAGCCGCTTCGGTCTTGTCAGCAGCCTTGTCGATGGCAGCTGCGGTCTTGTCAGCCGCGTTATCGACTGCCTCGGCGGTCTTCTCGGCGCCCTTTTCGATCTTCGCCTCGGCCTCGGCCGCCTTGGTCTCCATCGTGGCTTCGGTCTTCTCCCACGAATACTCCGGCGCCTCTTCGAAGTTGGCGCGCGACGCGTTCATGACGAGGAAGTAGTCGCCCAGATCTTCGGCCGTCGCATCGTCGGCCACGAACTTGATGGCGCTCATGTCGACGGCGACCTGGCGCTCGCCGATCCCGAGGAACCCGCCGATATCGACCAGCACGGCGTCGACCGAACCGTCCCGCGACAGGATGACGTCGTTGATCTCGCCGATGTCTTCCCAGCCTTCCTGAACGCCGTTGTAGTTTTCGGCGTCCAGCTGGGCCTCGGATGCATACACGCGCTTGCCGATGAAGTCGGACGCATGGATTTCCATCGGGTCCGCCGAGGGGCGGAACATCTCGCCCTCTGCGGCATAAGCCGTGCCGGCCAGTGCCATCATCGCAGTCGAAAGCATGAGGTTTTTCATAGTGATATCCTCCTTGGAGTGTTAAGGTCGAGCGCGTCGGGCGCTTCGGGGAGACAACGTGGACCCGCGCTTCGGGTTCCTGAAAACAGCGTTAAAAAATCGTTCGCCGGTTGATCCTGGCGGAGCGGCTTCCCGCAAAAAGATAACCGGAGTGGGTTGCCCCACTCCGGCCTTTACCGCCGCAAGACTCAAAACCCAGAGCCTATGAACAAGATGCGGCGGATTCCGTTATGTGCGCGCGTGTCAGACCGGCGGCTTGCCGCGAACGGCCCGCGCCAGGATGGCGATCACGAAAAGGACCAGGAAGACGACGAAGAGGATCTGGGCGATCCCGGCCGAGGTGCCCGCGATGCCGCCAAACCCAAGGGCGGCGGCAATGAGGGCGATGACGAGAAAGGTAAGGGCCCAACCAAGCATGGTGATGTACTCCTGTTGATGGCGCAGACGTGCTGCAACTGATGCTTCCCAACGCCGCCTTTCCGCCAATGGTTCCCGACCCAGCCGCCAGGCGCACGGGCTTCCCCGCCGACGGAACCCTGCCGGGATTGCCTGCGTTGGAGCCGTGAAATCAACGGAAAGGACGTATCATGGAAATGAGCATGCTCAGCCTGTCCGGCTTCAGCGGACTGCTTCTTCTGGCCCTCGACATCTGGGCCCTCGTCTCGATCATCGGTTCGAACACCACCACCGGTCGCAAGGTTCTGTGGTCGTTGCTCGTGTTCCTGCTGCCGCTCGTCGGCTTCCTGATCTGGCTGGTCGCAGGCCCCCGGGCAGAGATGCGCCGGGCCTGATCACCGGCAGGAACCGGCGTGCCACCCGGCACGTTCAAACGGCAACAGACACACGCGCCATTGGCGCACAGGAGGGTGACATGACACAGGATTCACTGACCCGCACCGTCAAGGACACCGCGTCCGCGGCGAAGGAAGATCTCGCCCAGGTGGCCGACAAGGCAAAAAGCGCGATCCGCGCCGAGGCCGAGGCCCGCGCGGAACTGGGCAAGGACATCGTCTCGGACCAGGGCATGAAGCTGGCCGACAGCCTGCGCAGCGATGCGGACGATCTTCAGGCGCGGATGCAGAACGTGCTGGCCCAGGGCGTGGCCGATCTGTCGGAAGAACTGCGGCAGACTAACCTGACGACGATCCTCGAAGGCACGCAGGACTTCGCGCGCCGCCATCCGGGGGCCTTCGTCGCCGGGGCCGCGCTGGCCGGCTTCGCGCTGGCCCGTTTCCTGCGGGCCAGCGAACCGGCCCGCCCCGCCGCCATAACCCACGGGAACACCCTGGGATGAGCGATCCGGCCCCCCGTTCCGCAGGCAGCCTGCTGACGGATGCCCTGCGCGCGCTGTCCGACCTGGTGAGGGGCGAAATCGCGCTCGCCAAGGCCGAGGCCGCATCGAAGCTGCGCCAGGCCGGAGGCGGCCTGGGGATGATCGCAGCCGGGGCCGTCGTGGCCCTGGTGGCGCTCAACGCCCTGGCCGGGGCCGCCATCGCGGCGCTGGTCGCGCAGGGCCTCGCGGCGGGCTGGGCCGGACTGATCGTGGCGGTGGCGCTTGCGCTGATCGCGCTGGTCCTCGTGGCCGCAGGCAAGAAGGCCCTCGACCCGGACAACCTGATGCCCCGCCGAACGGCGCGCAACCTGCGCCGGGATGCAATCGTAGTAAAGGAGACTTTGAGCGATGACACAGCACACTGACAGCAGCAGGATCGAAGCCGACCTGGAGGAAAGCCGCTCGCGCCTCGGCGCGACGCTGGACGAGCTTCAGGACCGTATTTCCGTCGACAGCCTGGCCCGAGACGCGCTTGGCATGGTGCGCGAGAATGCCGCCGCCTATGCCAGCTCGATCGACAGCGCGGTTCGGGCTAACCCGCTGGCGCTGGCGCTGACCGGCGCCGGGCTGGCCTGGCTGATCTTCGGCGGCCGCAAGGCGACACCCGAGCCGCGCAAATCGGCGCTGGTGCGCTGGGAAGACGAAGGCGGGATGCCCGCCCCCGCCGATGACGAGGCCGAGTCGACCAGGTGGTCGCAGCAGATCGATGCCCTGCGCGCCCGTGCTTCGCACAGCCTGCGCGGGATCGAGTCCGACGCCCGCAGCCGCGTTGGCGACCTGCGCGACTATGCGGCGGAACGCGCCAAGGTGTTGTCGGATTTCACCGCAGACATGCAGAAGAGCCTGTCGGATGGCCTCGAGGGCCTCTCCGATGCCGGGAAGGAGCGCATCGTCAAGGCACGCGAAGCCGCCTATGCCGCGCGGCTCAAGGTCGAGCGTTCCGCCAGGGCAGGCGGGCGCGAGGCCGAAAGGATGCTGAACGAGCATCCGATGGTCGCGGGCGGCGTGGCGCTGGCCCTTGGCGCGGCACTCGCCGCCGCCCTGCCGCGAACCATGGTCGAGGACCGCACCTTCGGCGCGGAGAGCGACCGCCTGATGGCCCTGGCCGCCACGCAGTTGCGGGAAGAGCGGTCCAGGCTGAAGGACGCCGCCTCGGCCCTCGCCGACGACCTCGGCGAACGCGCCAAGTCCGCCGTCGACAAGACCGTTGACGACCTCGGCGACAAGGCAAAATCAGCTGCCCACAAGGCCGCGGACGACCTGACCGACAAGGCCGAGAAGGCGACGAAGACCGACAAGCCCAGGACCGCGGGCATGACGACCAACGTATAGGGAATCGCTGGCAGGGCAGGCTCGTCCTTTCGGTTGCCCCGCCGCGAGAAGCCGGCAGCTGCGCACACCAGGCGGCTGCCGGTTTTTTGCTTGTCCTGGTTTGCTTGCCCTGTCGCGAGCAAACAAAAACGCCGCCCCGAAGGGCGGCGTTTTCGTATCGGTTGTCTCAGGGCGTCAGAGACGGCGGACCCAGTCGTCCACCTCGCGCTCGGCCTTTTCCTTGGCGTGGCCATAGCGTTCCTGCACGATGCCCACCAGCTCTTCCCGGCGGCCTTCGGCGCGGTGCCAGTCGTCATCGGTGATGTCACCCCATTTCGCCTGCGCCTTGCCCTTGAACTGCTTCCAGTTGCCTTGCACTTCATCCCAATTCATCGCGGTCTCCTTCCGTTGAAGCGATTGATGCTGGGTTAACGTCTGGCGCAATCCCGGGTTCCTGCCGCAACAGGCGATGTAATCTGCGCACGGCGCGGAACCGCTCGCGTTTCGACTGCGTTTCACCGGCTGACAGGGGGATTTGAATGGACTCTACGGAACGCGCCGCCCAGATCGCCCTCATCCTCATCGCAGCGGTTCTGGTGACGGCGGCGCTTGACCTGGCCGAGGCCATCTTTGCCCCCCTGACGCTCGCCCTCGTTGCCGGGGTCGTGTTGTCCCCCCTTTCCGACTTCTGGGAAAAGCGCGGTTTCTCTCCCGCTTTCGGCGCGATGGTCGGCCTGGTCGCAACGCTGGTCGCCGTCGCCCTGCTGGCCGCCTTCTTCTACCCGCTGGTCTACCGGCTGATCGAACAGGCGCCCAAGGTCTGGGCCGACATGCAGGACGTGATCGAGAGTATCCGGGAAATGCGCAAGGGCATGGCGGAAGTCGGGGAGAATGTTGCCGCCGCCGTCGCAACCACGGACACCCCCACGGTCGCGGCAGCCGCGCCAGAGGCTGCGCCCGCAGCAGAAGAGTCGGTCGGTATTCCCTCGGTCACGGATGCGATCCTCGCCGCACCGGCAATCCTGTCCAAGATCCTCATCTTCGCCGGGGCGCTGTTTTTCTTCCTCCTGACCCGCAGCGATATCTATTCCTATGTGACGATCCGCCTCTGCCCCCCTGCCGGGCGCGCCGCGCTGGCCAAGCGGCTGCGCCGGGCGGAGCGCAACGTGTCGCGTTACTTCCTGACCATCACGGTGATCAACGCCGGTCTCGGCGTGATCGTCGGGACCGCCTTCCAGCTGCTCGGGCTGCCCGACGCGATGATCTGGGGCGTCGTGACCTTCCTGGTGAATTACGTCGTCTACCTTGGCCCCGCGATCTATATCGTGGTCCTCGCCTTTGTCGGCGTGGCCGAGTTCGACGGGTTCATGGCGATGGCACCCGCCGTCACCTACGTCTTCCTGAACTCCATCGAAGGTCAGTTCGTCACACCGGCGCTCGTCGGCAAACATCTGAGTGTAAATCCGCTTCTGGTGTTCCTCGCGCTGATCTTCGGCCTGTGGCTCTGGGGCCCCATCGGCGGCATCGTGGCGATCCCGCTCATGCTTTGGGTGCTGGTGCTAATCGACGCCATCAAGGACCGCGAAGGCGCTTCGGCGCTGGCGACAGCCGCGTAGCTCAGACCATCTCGTCCGGCACCAGCGGCACCTCTGCGGCGTCCTTCTCGGCCGCCTTGACATCATAGGGCAGGATGAAGCCTTGCCGGTCCTCGGGTGCCTTGCGTGCATTCTCCAGCGCCAGCCGCCGCCAGGCCGTCACCGCCCGGGCGCTGTCGTGAAAGGCGTCGCCTGCGCCCTTCGGCAGCCAATGGGCAAAGACCGCGCGGCGCAGGGTGCGCACGTCGTCGCGGTCGGGGATCATCACGCCGGCCTCGGAGTCCCAGCGCAGGCTGCGGCCGTTCAGGTTGGCGGACGAGACAATCGCGGCGGTCTCGTCGAAGATCGAGACCTTGGCGTGAATATAGACCAGCGGCGCGCCGTGCAGCACGTCGCGCCCGTTCACCGCCTTGGCACGACGCGGTTGCGCCGCCCCGCCGATGAACAGCCGCCGCCCGAAGGCCGACATCAGCACCCGCAGGGCGCGCGATTGCAGGAACTCGCCAAAGCGCGCGTCGATCACGGCACGGCGGGCAAAGGCGATCTCTTCCGGTGCGCCGGGCAGGATCAGGATCATGCTCAGGTTCGGGTTGTCCATCGCCAGGTTGCCGAGGTACCGCGCGAACTTCAGGTCGCGGAAATACTGCGTCTCGACATAGATCAGCCGCCGTGCGCGGCGGGCGCAGTGTTCGTGCGCGATGGCGATCTCCTGAACCAGCGGTTCGGGGCCGAAGCGGAACAGGTTGTGCCTGCGCCGCCCCGACAGCGTGCGCAGCAGCCGACGGTTGCGCGGCGGCGCCTCTTCCCCCGCCGTGACCTTCAGGAAGCTTTCAAGATGCGCCTGCGCCTCGGCCACCGCTGGCCCCTCCACCAGCACCTGCACGTCGTGCCAGGTCTCGTCCGCGGGCAGATCGTGGTCCCGCGTGTCATAGCGCCGCTCGTTCAGGTCCAGCCCGCCGATATACAAGCGGCTGCGGTCGAAGACCGCCAGCTTCTGGTGGTGCGTGGCCGGATAAAGCAGCGACAGCGGCCAGAGGCAGGGGCGATACCGCCCGTTCGTCCGCTGCACCAGCCGGTCCTTCAACCCCGGCAGATCGCGCATCGCCGCCATGCGCCGGGCCTCGTCGCGCCGGTTCAGCCAGCGGCAGGCGCGCAACTGCTTCGAGACGATGACCGGCCAGAACAGCAGGCGCGGCAGCAGCCCGGTCCGCGCCGGATGCATCGCGGGCACGACGCTCAACCGCGCCTCCGGCCCCGCAATCTCTTCTGCCGAGATCAGCGCCCGCACCGACCGCCAGGTCAGCCGGTGCAGCGCCGGGCGGGCCAGCGGATCGAAGTCGGTGATGACGATGTTCAGCGCGATTCCCCGGCGCAGGGTATGCACGATCAGGTCGAACCAGGTTTCACCCACCGCCTGCGCCTCGTCCGAGCGCAGCCTCGTCGACGGATCGAAGATGCGGAAGCTGGCCCAGATTTCCCGTTCTGCACGCAGGAACTCGCGCTCCAGGGCCGGATAGGCTTCCTGTGCCGTAATCAGGGGAATGAACGTAGAGCGCACCTTGCCTTACCCAACTGGGGCCCCGCGCCCCTTGAAGCCCCTGAAACGTATGCAGGGCCAACGCAGGCAAAATCGAGTCGGTTCCGGACTCAGGCAGACTCTGCCACGACGTTGCGTTCTTCCCCGTCCGACAGCGGCCGAAGCTCGAAGCCGACCGTCAACTCGTAGGTCTCGCCAGTCTCGCGCCGCTCGACGGTGCCGCCCAGTTGCATCGCAAAGGCCGCAATCAGCTGGGTGCCCAGCCCCGGCGGGCGGTCCGGATCGTCAACCGTGTCGCGCGGCACCGCGCCGATGCTGTTGCCCACCGTCAGTTCGGCCCGCGTATCGCCCGGCCGCGCCAGCCGCAGCCACAGTTGCACCGGCTGCCCCTCGGACGTCCCTTGTGCGTATTTGATCGCATTCGTCACCGCCTCGGCCACCAGCAGCGCCAGCGGCACCGCCTGGTCGGGGGTCATGCGAATATCGGCAAACTCGGTCTTCACGCTGATCTTGCGGTCGGCAAGGTTGGTGATCTGCCGCACGATGGTGGCCAGCAGCTCGTCGGTGTGGATGTCCGACAGGCCCACCGTCTGATACAGCTCGCGGTGAATGGTGGCGAGGCTCATCACCCGGTCCTGCAAGCCCTTCATGATGACCTTGGCCTCGGCAGACCGGGTTCGCCGCATCTGCATGTTCATGATCGAGGCGATCAATTGCAGGTTGTTCTTCACCCGATGATGGACCTCGCGCAGAAGCACCTCCTTCTGGTGGACGATGTCCTCCATCTCGGCCTCGTCGTGCAGGATGGTCTCGGTCATCCGTTCGTACGCTTCCGCCATCTCGCGGATCTCCAGCGGGGCCGAGCGCACGTCGATATCGCCCACCATCCGGTTGCCGCTGGCAAACAGCGTGATCGACCGGCTCAGCTTGCGGATATGGCGGATCACCAGCCGTTCGGCGGCCAGCCAGGCGACGATCAGGCTGACCACCCACATCAGCGCCGGAAACTGTACCGGGGCCGAGGCGAGAAAGCCCGCGTTCGGATCGGCACCGTCCGGCGGCCAGGAGCCCAGCGCGTAAAGGTCGTCGGGCACCAGCGGAACCATCGAGAACACGCGCTCCTGTCCCGTGACCGACAGCGCCGAGAAAGAGAACGCCTGCGTGCCCACCAGCGCCGCCAGCGCCCGGTCGCGCGGCATCGCCAGGCCGAGGTTCTCGAGTTGCAACGAAGACGTCAGGACGTTCCCGAAGCGGTCGTAGGTAATCATCGTCAGCGGGCGCAGCTTGTCGGCGCTGCCGCTGTCGCGCGCCACCCGCAGGCCCGAATGCGGCACTGACAGGCTGACCATCCCCAGATCGCGCCCGGCGTCATCCAGCACTGGATGCACGACTTCCAGCACCGACAAGCCCGACACCAGCCCGACCGGTTTGACCTCGAAGACGGTGCGCGGTTCGGTCGTGCGCTCGACGAACAGGGGGTCGGTGTTGAAATCCAGCGTACCCCCTACCGAGTTGCAGGTGCTGATGCCGCTGGGAGGCGCATAGGCGATCAGCGAATACTGCGATTCCTCGCGCAGCAGAGTTTGCATCAGCCGCCGGCAATCCTCGGGTGAGTCCACCACCGGCACGATGGCGCTCGCCAGGACCGTCGCCGCCCCGCGTGCTTCCTGGATCAGCCGCAACTCGCCGCTGGCCGCGCGCATGGTCTCGCCCATCAGCGCGGCCTGCGACCGGGCCAGGGCCTCGTCGCGCACGGCCAGCGATTTCGTCACCGAAATCAGCGTCAGCGGAAGCAGGATCACCGCCAGCAGGAAAGCGACGCGAAACCCCAGCCGCTGATGAAAGCCGCGCCTCGTCGGCGCGTCCGTCATGCTGCCTGCGTCCCCGATGTGCCCAGCACGGCTATCGTCGAAGCATCCGCGCCCGAGATCGGGTCTTCGCCCTCGGCCAGCCCCAGCAGTTCGCACAACCGCGCCCGTGCCCGGCTGACCCGGCTCTTCACCGTGCCCACCGCAACCCCGGTCATCTCGGCCACCTGTTCGTAGGAAAAGCCCGACGCTCCGGCCAGGATCAGCACCTCGCGGTGCTCCGGCGACAACTCGACAAACGCCCGGCGGAAATCGTTCATTGCCAGCCGACCGTCATGCGCCGGCTTCTCGTACAGCTTGCTCGCATGGATGCCGTCGCTGTCAGCAACCTCGCGCTTGCGCTTGCGTTTGAGCGAATAAAACGTGTTGCGAAGGATGGTGAACAACCACGCGCGCATGTTCGTCCCGGCCTGGAACTTGTCGATATTCGTCCACGCCTTGACGATGGTATCCTGCACCAGGTCATCCGCCGCCGTCGCATTGCCGCAAAGGCTGATGGCGAAGGCACGCAGGGCCGGCAAGTGCTCTGGCAGATCGTCGCGCGGATCCCCCCCTGGATCTGTCATGGCTTGGCTTCCTTCTGGCGCAGCTTCTCCAGAAGATCGCGAAAGCGGTCCGGTACCTCTTCGTTCAAGGTCTCCTGGAACACCTTTTTCAGGTTTTCGTCGATCTGCGCCTGCAGTCGGTTGGTATCGGTGCTCTGTTTCATCGCATGAAATGCCCGGGGTTTCTTGTCAAAGCGTCGCGACAAAACGCGCGCCGCGGTCTGCGGTTCCCAAAAAAAGTCAGTCGCCAGGCAAAATAGTTGCCGGACAATCCCAAAAATTCTTTCGGACTGCGGAACCAAACGCGCGTGGACCGCGTTGGTTCCCAAGAAAATCACAATGGGAGACACCTAGATGTCGAAGGAACCACGGGATTTCGCATCATCCATCGCTGCGAGCGTTCCATTTCTTCGCCGGTACGCGCGGGCACTGACCGGAAGCCAGGACAGCGGCGACCGCTATGCCGCCGCGACGCTCGAGGCCATCCTGATGGATGACACGCCGCCCGATGCGTCGATCGACCCCAAGATCCAGCTGTTCCGCGCCTTCCACCTTGTCTGGGCCAGCGCCGGCGCTCCGGTGGGCGAGGCGGATTCGCACCTTGCCGCGCGGGCGCAGCGCCACATGGTCGACCTGACGCCCAATACCCGCGAGGCGCTGCTGTTGCACGTCATCGAAGGCTTCACGGCGGACGAGATCGGGGCGATCATGTCGATCACCGGTTCCGAAGCAGCCGAGTTCATCGACATCGCGCGGCGCGAGATGGAAACTTCCGTCACCGGCCGCGTCATGGTGATCGAGGACGAGGCGATCATCGCCATGGACATCGTCGCGATCGTGCAGGACGTCGGCCACGCCGTCACCGGCATCGCCCGCACCCGGACCGAGGCGGTCAAGCTGGCGAACGCCCAGCGCCCCGACCTGATCCTTGCCGACATCCAGCTGGCCGACAATTCGTCGGGCATCGACGCTGTGAACGACATTCTCGCCAAGTTCGATGACATTCCGGTCATCTTCATCACCGCCTTCCCGGAACGCCTGCTGACCGGCGACCGCCCGGAACCGGCCTTCCTGATCACCAAGCCCTTCTCGGAAGAGCAGGTGCGCTCGGCGGTCAGCCAGGCGATGTTCTTCGCGTCGACCGAAACGCTGGCGGCCTGAGTTCCCCCCGGTTGAATGGTGACGGCGCCGGGCAGCGAAGCCCGGCGCCTTTTTCGTTACTTCGCGGTGGCGCGCAGCATCCAGGCCGCCTTCTCGTGAAAGGCCGACCGCGCGGTGATCAGGTCCGCCGTCACCGGGTCGTCATGCTCGTCGGCCAGCGAAATCAGCTTGTGCATCCGCTTGGCGACCTTCTCGTGGTCATCCGCCAGATCCTCGACCATCGCCTGCGCGGACGGCAGCTTGCCCGCGTCCTTGACGACCGACTGCGCGGTCAGCTCGTCCAGCCGCGCCGGCGCCAGCTGGCCCAGCGCCCGCATCCGCTCGGCGATCTCGTCGGCGGCGTTGAACAGGTTGTTGTACTGTTCTTCGGTCAGCTTGTGGATCGGGAAGAACAGCGCGCCCTCGACATTCCAATGATAGGCATGGGTCTTGAACACCATGCGATAGGTGTCGGCCAGCGCCTCGGACAGGCCCTTGGCGACCGGCTTGGCATCCTGCACGCCCGTCTCGACCTTCTCTTCCTTCGGAACCACTTTCATTGCGTCTTTCATCGCTCTCTCCTTGTCTGCGCCCTCTCGGGAGCCGTGAAATTGCGTGCGCCCGCGGTGCGGGCGTCAGATGATGAAAAAACGCGAGGCAGGCAGGCCGGTTCCCGCCTTGCGTGTTTTCCGGCGCGCGGAGCGGCAGATCACGCCATTGTTGCCCCTCTCCTGCATCTTTCCAGACGTGCAGACTGTTGCCCAAGCCCGCGCGCGGCCCTAACACTCTTGGCAAAAGGGGACTCACGGGAATGTTTGCCGTTCTGAGACAGCTGCTGTTGTCGGCGGTGGTCGTGCTGGGCGCGGTCTGGCTGCTTGCGCGCTTCGTTCCCTCTGCCGCGCCCTGGCTCGACAAGGTGGGCGCCTATGACCTGCTGGGCGTTCCCCGCCCCGAAGCGGCCGCCGCCTCGTCCGGCGGCTTTGGCGGTGCGCGCGGGGCGGTGTCGGTGGTGGCCGTCGCCGTCACGCTGGAGCAACTGACGGATGAAGTCGCCGCCATCGGCGACGGCCGCGCCTGGCGCTCGGTCTCGGTCCGTTCCGACGTCGCGGGCCGCGTGGCCGAGGTGCCGATCCGGTCCGGCGATCGCATCGCCGCAGGCGACGTGCTGGTGCGCCTCGACGATGCCGCCGAGCGTATCGCGCTGGAAAAGGCCCGCCTGACGCTGGAAGACGCCCAGGCGGAATTGGCCCGCGTGCGCACCCTGTCGGATTCCGGCGCCGTCACCGCCGTGCGCCGCAGCACCGCCGAACTGGCCGAGAAGGGGGCGGAACTCAGCGTCGAGCAGGCCGAATTCGACCTGTCGCAGAAGGTCATCCGCGCGCCCATCGGCGGCTGGGTCGGCCTTCTCGATATCGAGGTCGGCGACCGGATCACCAACCAGGACATCCTCGCCACCCTCACCGACCGCTCGCGCATCCTCGTCGATTTCCGCGTCTCGGAACGCCTGACCAGCCAGGTCCGCCCCGGCACGCCCTTCGAGGCCGAACCCCTTGCCCTGCGCGGCCGCGTCCTGACGGGCGAGATCGTGGCCGTGGACAACGTGATCGACCGCGCCTCGCGCACGCTGCGGGTGCAGGGCGAGATCGCCAACGACGACGACTCGCTGCGTTCGGGCATGGCCTTCTCGGTCCGGATGCGGTTCGAGGGCGCCTCGCACCCCTCCGTCCCCTCGCTCGCCGTGCAATGGACCTCGGAAGGCGCCTTCGTCTGGGCCGTGCAAGAGGACAAGGTGCGCCGCGTCCCCGTCAGCATCCTGCGCCGCACCGCCGACAAGGTGCTGGTGACGGGCGACCTGGCCGAGGACGATCTGATCGTGGTCGAGGGCGTGCAGAACCTGCGCCCCGGCGTGCAGGTCAAGGTCGAACGCACCCAGGCCACCGCCACTGCCGACGCCGCCGCCCCGGCGGCCAAGCTGTGAGCGAACCCGATACGCTCCAGACCGGCGAGGCGCTGGTCGAAAAGGGCGGGTCCACCGCGCTCTTCGTCCGCCGCCCGATCCTCGCCTTCGTCATCAACGCGCTGATCCTCGTTGCCGGCCTCGCCGCCCTTCTGGGGGTCGAGGTGCGCGAACTGCCCGACGTCGACCAGCCGGTGATCTCCGTCACCACCACCTTCCCCGGCGCCTCGCCCGAAACCGTCGACCAGGAACTGACGGGCCGGATCGAAGGTGCGGTGGCGCGCGTCTCGGGGATCCAGAAGATCTCCTCGAACTCGCGCTATGGCCGCAGCCGGGTGACGATGGACTTTTCGGACGACGTCGATATCGACGTCACCGCCACCGACACCCGCGACGCCATCTCGCGCATTTCCAACGACTTGCCCGAGGACGCCGACGACCCGGTGATCGTCAAGGCCGACGCCAACGCCGACCCGGTGATGCGCCTTGCCCTCACCTCGCCCGGCCGCCGCGCCGACGAACTCACCCGCATCCTGCGCGACGAGATCGAGGATTCGCTGATCTCGATTCCCGGCGTGGCCGACCTGCAGATCTACGGCGATGCCGACGGCGTCTTCCGCATCGACATCGACATGCTGGAACTCGCCAGCCGGGGCCTGTCGCTCGCCGACATCCGCCGCGCGCTGGAAACCGTCGCCTTCGACGTGCCCGCCGGGGACATGCGCAGCACCCGCCAGTCGATCAACGTGCGGACCACGGCTACCGTCAACACGCCCGAGGCCTTCGAGGCGATCCAGATCGGCGAGGACGTCTGGCTGCGCGACGTTGCGCAGGTCAGCCTCGGCCCCGCCCCGAACCAGACCGCCCTGCGCGCCAACGGCCAGTCCGGCATCGGCATCGGCGTGGTGCGGCAGGCGACCTCGAACACGCTCGATATCTCGCGCCAGGTGCGCGAGGTGGTGGCCCAGCTCAACACCACCCTGCCCCCGGACATCCGCCTCTTCGTCACCTCGGACGACGCGCTGTTCATCAACGGCGCCATCGACGAGGTGCTGAATACGCTGATCCTCTCGGTCATCATCGTCGTCGCGATCATCTTCCTGTTCCTGCGCGATGTCCGCGCCACGCTGATCCCCGCGCTGACCCTGCCCGTCGCGCTGATCGGCACCGTGGCGACCGTCTACCTCGTCGGCTTCTCGATCAACATCCTGACCCTGCTGGCGCTGGTGCTGGCGACCGGGATGGTCGTGGACGACGCCATCGTCGTGCTGGAAAACATCGTCCGCCGCCGTTCCGAAGGCATGGGCCCGCGCGCCGCCGCCGTGCTGGGCACCCAGCAGGTGCTGTTTGCCGTCATCACCACCACCGCCACGCTCGCCGCCGTCTTCATCCCGCTCAGCTTCCTGCCGGGCCAAGCGGGCGGGCTGTTCCGCGAGTTCGGCTTTACCCTCGCCATGTCGGTGATGCTGTCGTCGGTCGTCGCGCTCACGCTCGCCCCCGTGCTGGCCAGCCGCTTCCTGACCCGCGCCGAGACCGACGCGCGCGGCCCGATGGTCTGGCTCGGCAACCGCCTTGTCGCCTTCTACGGCTGGACCCTGCGCGGCGCGCTGGCGAACCCCTTCGTTGTGGTGATCGCCGCCGCGCTGTTCGCCGCCACCTCGGTTCTGATCGCCGGGGGCATCCGCCAGGAACTGACCCCGCGCGAGGATCGCGCCGTCGTGCTGGCCCGCGTCACCGCCCCCACCGGCGTGTCGCTCGACTACACCATCGACAAGCTGCACCAGCTGGAAGACCGCGTCCGCCCGCTTCAGGAAGGCGGCGAGGTGCGGAACATCTTCTCGGTGATCGGCTTCGGCGCCGATAACGTCGGCTTCATGGTGCTGACGCTGGCCCCATGGGATGAACGGGACCGGTCGCAGCAGGACATCGTCACCGAGATGAACAAGCGCATCGCCGACGTGATCGGCGTGCGCGCCTTCATCATCCAGCCGAACTCGCTCCGCATCCGCGGCGCCGGGCGCGGGCTGTCCTTCGCCGTAACCGGCGAAGACTACGCGCAGCTGGCCGAGGCGGGCGACCGGCTGGTCGAGCAGATGCAGAAAGACCCGCGCTTCGGCCAGGTGAACCTCGAATACGAAACCACCCTGCCGCAGCTGTTTGTCGAGGTGGACCGCGTCCGCGCCTCAGACCTTGGCGTCGACATCACGGGCCTCGGCGACGCTTTGCGCGCCGTGCTCGACGGGCGGTCCATCGGGTCGGTCTTCATCGGCGACACCAGCTTCGACGTGCAGATGATCTCGACCTCTGATCCCGTGGACGACCCCGGCGACCTGCAGAAGATCTTCGTGCGCTCCAGCGACGGGAAGATGGTGCCCATGTCGTCGTTCGTCAGGCTCGAGGAACGCCCCGTCGCGCCCGAACTTGACCGCGAGGGCAAGAAACGCTCGGTCGAGATCACCGCCACCCTCGGCGCCGAAATGTCGCTTGGCATGGCGATGACCGAGGTGAACCGCCTCGCCGCCGAAGTGCTGGAACCGCAGAACGCCATCCTGCCCCTGGCCGAGGCCGCGGCGCTGGAACAGACCGCATCCGGCCTCGTCTATACCTTCGGCTTTGCGGTTCTCGTCGTGCTGCTGGTGCTGGCGGCGCAGTTCGAAAGCTTCATCTCGGCGGTCGTCGTCATGGCGACCGTCCCTCTCGGCCTCGCCTGCGCCATCTTCGCGCTGTCCTTCACGGGGCTGTCGCTGAACGTCTATTCCCAGATCGGCCTTGTCATGCTGGTCGGCATCATGGCCAAGAACGGGATCCTCATTGTCGAATTCGCCAACCAGCTGCGCGAAGACGGCGCATCGACCCGGCAGGCAATCTACGACGCCTCCACCATTCGCCTGCGCCCGGTGATGATGACGATGACTTCCACCGTCCTGGGCGGCGTGCCGCTGATCCTCTCCTCCGGCGCGGGGGCCGAGGCGCGCGAGGCGCTGGGTTGGGTCATCGTTGGCGGGCTGGGGCTGGCCACGCTGGCGACGCTCTACCTGACGCCGGTGGCCTACCTGCTGCTGGCCGGTTTTTCCAAGCCGCGTTCGGCCGAATACGAACGGCTGCGGCGCGAATTGGGCGAGGCGGTGCGGCCCAAGCCGACCCCGGCGGAATAGACCCTAGCGGCGCAGGAACATCCGCAAGGCCAGCCCGGCGACGGAGCCGATCACCGCCCCCGCGCCGTCCGACAGGAAATCCGCCAGCTCGCGGCTGCGCCCGACGTGCGGCTGGATCAGCTCGATCGCGCCGCCGTAGGCAATACCTAGCGGCAGCAACCAAAGCAGATGGCGCGGCGCAACGACGGCCAGGGGCAGCGTCAGAAGCGCGAAAGCCACCAGGTGCCCCGCCTTGTCGGCTCCGGGCGGGCCGGGAACATGCGGCATCGGCGTCAGCGTGGCGTAGGCGATGAACATGGCGACGCCCAGTGTTGCCAATAGCGCGATACGGCGGGCGGTCTTGTCGGTCGGCAGGGGCATGGCGTCTCGCATCGAAGGACAGCGCCCCGGATGGCAGAGGTTCGCCGAAACGTCCAGCCCGCGTCAATGGCGCGGTTGAGAGTGGACGCGCAAGTTCCGGTCCTGTCGGCCGGCCCAGCCGCGAACCAGTCGGCCAAGTCCTAGGGAAATCAGCACAACCGCCACGGTCGTTCCGGCCCCGACCCCCGAATACCAACCCAGCGCGACGAGAAAACCCATGCCCGAAGCGAGCGCGCAGACGCCCGCAGCGATGCCAGCCATAATTCCGATGAGAACCGATCCGAGCATTCCAATTGCCTTTGGGCCGCGCAACCAGTCTGAACTCACAACCCTAACGATACATTAAGGGCGTCCGGAAAAGCGAATTGACAGGCACGCATATAGTAAGTATACATCTTATTAATCACGGAGGAGACCCCATGTCCCAGCAACTCGGAACCCTCGAAGACCTGCCGCAGGATTACCGCAACGACATGGCCGCCGCCGGGGTTGCTCCGCTCTGGCCGATGATGCGCAACGTCCTGCCGCATGGGGCGCCCAAGCCGGTCACGAAACCCGGCCACTGGTCTTTCCCCGCCCTGCGACCGCTGTTGCTGCGCGCCGGTGAATTGACCCCGGTGGAAAAGGCCGAGCGTCGTGTGCTGGTGCTCTCGGACCCCGGACGCGGGACGGGGGCGATGCAGGCGACCTCGTCGATCTACCTCGGGATGCAGCTGCTGCTGCCGGGAGAGACCGCCCCCGCCCACCGTCACACCCCCTCTGCCGCGCGGATCATTGTCGAAGGCAAGGGCGGCTTCACCGTCGTCGATGGCGAGAAGCTCCCGATGGAGGACGGCGACCTCGTCCTGACGCCGGGCGGCGACTGGCATGACCACGGGCATGAAGGCACCGAACCCGTGATCTGGCTCGACGCGCTCGACCTGCCGCTCTTCGTCTACCTCGAAGGCTCCTACGCCGAAGAGGCGCCGCTCCAGTCGCAGCGCAACCGTCCCGACGCCAGCCAGGTGGAATACCGCGCCGCAGGTCTTGCGCCCTCGCGCCGCCTGAACGCGAACCTGCGCCGCTATCCGATGATGCGGTACCCCTGGGCCCGCACCGAAGCCGCCCTGCGCGAGCTGGCCAGGTATGGCGACGAGGGCATTGCCGAGGTTGATTATATCAATCCCGAAACCGGGCAGGACGTGCTGCCGACGATGGGCTTCACCGCGATGATGCTGGCGCAGGGGCAGAAGGACGCGCCGCCGCTGCGCTCTGCCTCCGCCGCGTTTCACGTCATCAAGGGCGAGGGCCGCAGTACGATCAACGGCCAGACCATCGAATGGGGCCCAAAAGACACCTTTACGGCGCCGGTCTTTGCCGACATCACCCATGAGGCTAGCAGCGAGGCCTTCCTGGTCCGCATCCACGACCGCCCGCTGCAGGACAAGCTTGGCTATTACGAGGAACGCGCCCGATGACTTCCCTTCTGTTCGACCTGCCCAAGGCCGTGACCCTTCCGGTCAAGGGCGAAACCGCCGAATACCCGATCAACCGCATCTTCTGCGTGGGCCGCAACTATGCCGCCCACGCCGCCGAAATGGGTTTCGAGGTCGACCGCGAGGCGCCGTTCTACTTCACCAAGTCCCCCGCCAGCGCCGTCCTGACCGGCGCGTCAGTGCCCTATCCGCCGGGGACGAAGAACTATCACCACGAGATGGAACTGGTCATCGCCATCGGCAAACCGGTCTTCCGCGCGTCCCGTGAAGCCGCCCGTGCCGCGATCTACGCCTTTGGCTGCGGCCTCGACATGACCCGCCGCGATCTCCAGATCGCCTCGCGCGAAAAGCAGCGGCCCTGGGATCTCGGCAAGGACGTCGAAGGCAGCGCTGTGCTGGCCCCGCTGACCAAGGCCGCCGACTTCGGCGCGGTCGCAAAGCAGCGCATCCACCTCGCCGTCAATGGCGCGGTCAAGCAGGACGCGACGCTGGACGAGCTTATCTGGAAGCTGGACGAGATCGTGGTGGATCTGTCGAAGTTCTACCACCTCGTCCCTGGCGACCTGATCATGACCGGCACCCCCGCAGGCGTCGGCCCGGTCACGGCGGGCGACCACATCACCGGCGGCATCGACGGGCTGGACCCGATCGAGCTGACGATCACCGACGCGGAATAGACTCTGACAACGGCCGCTCTGCCTTTACCCTCGGCAGGGGGCATGGCGGAGCCTTGCCCAAACGGGAGGACTTCACATGAACGACCGTATCCTCATCGCCGGCGGCGGCATCGGCGGTCTGGCGGCGGCCATCGGGCTGGCGCAGAAGGGCCTGAAGGTTCTCGTGCTGGACAAGGCCGCGCAACTGGGCGAGATCGGCGCGGGCATCCAGCTTGGGCCCAATGCCTTTCACGCATTCGACTACCTCGGCGTCGGGGAAACCGCCCGCAACATGGCGGTCTACATCGATAACCTGCGCCTGATGGACGCGCTGAGCGGGGAAGAGATCACCCGCATCCCGCTTGGCGACGCCTTCCGCGCCCGCATGGGCAACCCCTACGCCGTGGTGCATCGCGGCGACCTGCACGGCGTCTTCCTGAAGGCCTGCACCGCGCATCCAAACGTGGAACTGCGCACAAGCAGCGGCGTCGCGGGCTACGACCAGGATGGGGACTCCGTCATTGCCCTCCTCACCGACGGTTCCCGGATCACGGGCCGCGCCCTGATCGGGGCGGACGGCCTCTGGTCCAACATCCGCAAGCAGATGCTGAACGATGGCGCGCCCCGCGTGTCGGGCCACACCACCTATCGCTCGGTCATCCCGACCGAGGACATGCCCGAAGACCTGCGCTGGAACGCCGCCACCCTCTGGGCCGGGCCGAAGTGCCACATCGTCCACTACCCGCTGCAAGGCTGGAAGACCTTCAACCTTGTCGTCACCTACCACAACGACGCCCCCGAACCGGTGGCGGGCAAACCCGTATCCCACGACGAGGTGCGCCGCGGCTTCGAACACGTCGCCCCGGTGGCGAAGCAGATCATCGACAAGGGTACCGACTGGAAACTCTGGGTGCTCTGCGACCGTGATCCGGTGATGAACTGGACCGATGGCCGCGTCGCCCTGCTCGGCGATGCCGCCCACCCGATGCTGCAATACTTCGCGCAAGGCGCCTGCATGGCGATGGAGGATGCCGTCGCCCTGTCGCACCTGCTGGGCGAAAGCACCGACGACCTGCCCGCTCGCCTGACCGCCTACCAGGACATGCGCCACTTGCGCACCGCCCGCGTGCAACTGCAATCGCGCGAAATCGGCCAACACGTCTACCACCCCGCGGGCGCCCACGCCGCCCTGCGCAACGCCGTCATGAGTTCGCGTTCGCCCGATCAGTGGTACGACCAGATCGACTGGCTCTACGGCTCTACCGGGTTGCAGGGCGCTGTCTCGGCCGAAACCCGGCACAATTAGTTATACCCCATAACTATATTGCCGAATCGCGTGGATTCTGTAGTCTGGTCTCGCAAATAACTTGCGGCCAAGATGCATTATAGTCCATAATTGGCATTATAATGCCTAAAGCGGTCAGAGGGAGGACTCACATGACCAAGAGAAGAACGGTGCTGGGGCTGCTCGGCGGCGTGGCGATGGTTGCGATGGCAACTTCGGCCTTCGCCCAGGAGGTCACGCTGAAGCTGCACCAGTTCCTGCCGGCACAGGCCAACGTGCCTAAGCTGGTGCTGGATGTCTGGGCGGACAACGTCGAGAAGGACTCGGGCGGGCGCATCAAGATCGATCGCTATGCCGCCATGGCCCTTGGCGGCAAGCCGCCCGAGCTGATGGACCAGGCCATCGACGGGACCGCCGACATCGTCTGGACCGTCGTGGGCTATACCCCCGGCCGCTTCCCGACCACCGAGGTCTTCGAACTGCCCTTCATCATGACCGACGCCCGCGCCGTCAGCCATGCCTATTGGGACATGTTCGAAAAGCACATGAAGGACGACGAGTTCAAGGACGTCCACATCCTCGGCACCTGGGTCCACGGCCCCGGCATGATCCACACCAAGGATCCGGTGGAAACCCCCGAGGACATGCAGGGCATGAAGATCCGCGGCGGTTCGCGCTCGGTCAACTCGCTGCTGACCAAGCTCGGCGCGACCCCGGTGGGCATGCCCGTCCCGGCGGTTTCCGAAGGTCTGTCCAAGGGCGTGATCGACGGCACCACCATCCCGTGGGAAGTCACCACCTCGCTCAAGGTTCCGGAGCTCGTCTCGAACCACACCGAATTCGAGGGTGGCGCGCTTTACACGCTGACCTTCGTGCTGGCGATGAACAAGGCCAAGTATGAAAGCCTGCCGGACGACCTGAAGGCGGTCATCGACAAGAACTCGGGCGCCGAATTCTCGGTCTTCGCGGGCGGCACCCAAGCCGACGCGGACGGCCCGGCGCGGCAGATCGCCGTGGACCTTGGCAACAACATCATCACCATCCCGGCGGACCAGACGAAGGCATGGCGCGAACTGGCACAACCGATCTACGACGAGTGGGTCGCCGAGATGAACGCCAAGGGCAAGGACGGCAAGGCGCTTCTGGAAGAGGCGCAGATGCTGATCGAGAAATACTCGACCAAGTAAGGCAGGTGAACTGCCACCGGCGGGCCGCTTGATGCGGCCCGCCCACCCGGTCGGGACACCGGGATCGGAGGGGACATGTACGCATTCATGCTGGGGTTCAGCCGGTTCATGACCTGGCTCGGCGGGGCCGTGCTGGTCGTGCTGATCTTCATTTCCGGCATTTCCATCGCCGGACGCCTGCTGAACGGCTTCTTTCACGGCGCCTTCATGAAGTCCCTCGCCCCCGGCTTCGCCGAATGGGCCATCGCGGCGGGCGTCGGCCCGGTGACGGGCGACTTCGAACTGGTCGAGGCCGGTATGGCTTTCGCCGTCTTCGCCTTCCTGCCGCTCTGCCAGATCACCGCGGGCCATGCGACAGTGGACGTCTTCGCGGGCTTCCTGCCCTCTGGCGTGAACCGCTTCCTGCGCATGGTGATCGAAATTGTCTTCGCCGCCGTGCTGGTGGTCATCGCGGTCCAGCTGTTCAGCGGGATGCTCGACAAGATGAAGAATGGCGAGACGTCGTTCCTGATCGCCTACCCCATCTGGTGGGCCTATGCCTTCAGCCTCTTCGCCGCCGCCGCTGCCGCCATCGTCGCCCTCTACATGGCCGCCGTGCGCACGTACGAGTTCCTCACCCGGCGCACCCTGATCGCCGATGGCACCGAGGTCTGAGACATGAGCGATCTTGCCATCGGCGTCTGGTCCTTCCCCGCCCTGCTGCTGCTGATCTTCCTGCGCGTGCCCATCGGTCTTGCGATGTTCGTCACCGCCTTTGTCGGCCTCTGGCTGCTGCAAGGCGTCGACTTCCCCCTTCTGCGGCTGAAGAACGAGGTCTTTTCGACCTTCGGCAGCTACTCGCTTTCCATCGTGCCGATGTTCCTGCTGATGGGCCACTTCGCCACGCTGGGCGGCATGTCCACCGCGCTATTCAAGGCCGCCGAGGGCTTTCTCGGACACCGCAAGGGCGGCGTCGCCATGGCCGCCATCGGTGCCTGCGCCGGGTTCGGATCGATCTGCGGCAGCTCGCTCGCCACCGCCGCCACAATGGGCCGCGTCGCCCTGCCCGAACTGAAACGTTACGGCTACGAGGGCGGCTTCTCCACCGCCACCCTCGCCGCGGGCGGCACCCTCGGCATCCTGATCCCGCCCTCGGTCGTGCTGGTGATCTACGCCATCCTGACAGAGCAGAACATCGCCAAGCTGTTCCTCGCCGCCTTCATCCCCGGCATCCTCGCCGCCGTGGGCTATGTCATCGCCATCTCGATCTACGTGCGCCTCTACCCCGGCAGCGCCGGGGTCCGCCCGCCCGTGCCGATGGCAGAACGCTTCCGCGCGTTGCTTGATGTCTGGCCGGTGCTGCTGGTCTTCGGCCTTGTCGTCGGCGGCATCTACCTCGGCTGGTTCTCGCCCACCGAAGGCGCCGCCGTCGGCGCGCTCGGCACCGGGACCATTGCCTTCCTCAACGGCGGGTTGACGCGCCGGTCGCTGGTCGACAGCTTCGTCGTCACCGGCCGCTCCAGCGCCATGATCTTCTTCATCGTCCTCGGCGCCGCCTTCTACAACGGCTTCCTGGCTCTCACCAAATTGCCCGACGCGATGGTGGAGTTCATCACGACGCAGGGCTTCGCCCCGATCACCGTGCTGATCGTCATCCTGATCTTCTACCTGATCTTCGGCTGCGTCATGGACTCGCTCTCGATGATCCTGCTGACCATCCCCGTCTTCTGGCCGGTGATCCAGTCGCTCGACTTCAACATGGTCCCGCTGGAAATGCTTCACGCCGAACGCGCGCGCGAGGCGCTGGCGGCGGGCGTCGACCTCGCCCAGCCCATGCTGGACTCGATACACCAGACCCTCGCCGACGGCGCGCTGCTGACCAAGGACCAGATCAGCGCCCTTGGCATCCGTGTCAGCCAGGGCATGGCGAACCGCATCGACGAGGAATACACCGCCATCTGGTTCGGCATCCTCGTCCTGATCGTGGTCGAGGTCGGGCTGATCACGCCGCCGGTCGGCATGAACCTGTTCATCATCAACTCGATGGACCCGAAAACCCCGATCCTCGAGACCTACAAGGCGGTGATGTTCTTCGTCGCCACCGACCTGATCCGCGTCGCCCTGTTGGTCGCCATCCCCGCGATCACCCTGTTCCTCCTGCCGCTCTGAGGCCCCCGAGATGTCCCAGCTCCTGATTGAAACGCAGGGCCGCGTCGCCACCCTGACGATGAACCGGCCCGACAAGCGCAACGCCATGTCGGACACCCTGCTGGCCGAACTCGACACGTTCTTCCGCGCGCCCCCCGAAGGTGTCCGGGCCGTCATCCTCACCGGCTGCGCCGGACACTACTGCTCCGGCTTGGACCTGTCCGAACACGTGAGCCGCGACGCCGAAGGCACCATGCGCCATTCGCGCAACTGGCACACTGTGATGGACCGCATCCAGTTCAGTGGCCTGCCCGTCATCTCCGCCATGTATGGCGCGGTGATCGGCGGCGGGCTGGAGCTCGCCACCTCCACCCACGTCCGCATCGCCGAACCTTCGACCATCTTCCAGCTGCCCGAAGGCCGCCGCGGCATCTTCGTCGGCGGCGGCGCGACGGTGCGCGTGGGCCGCATCCTCGGCGCCGACCGGATGATCGAGATGATGCTCACGGGCCGCAAATACGGCGCGGAGGAGGGCCTGCGCCTCGGCCTCGCCCACTATGCCGTGGGCGAAGGCGAATCGATGGCCCTCGCCCGCGACCTGGCCGAGAAGATCGCCGACAACGCGGGCCTCTCGAACTACGTCATGATCCAGGGCATCGCCCGGATCGAGGATATGTCCAAGGCCGACGGTCTCTTCACCGAAAGCCTCTGCGCCGCGCTGGCCCAGACCAGCCCCGACGCGGTCGAGGGCCTCGCCGCCTTCCTGCAAAAGCGCGCGCCCGCGTTCCGCTGATGGGCGCCGACGCCACATTGCGCGGCTTCTGCGGCTACGCGATGAAGCGCGCCTTCCTTGGCGTTCAGGCCGACCTGAACCGCGTGCTGGCCCCGTTGGGCCTGCGGATGATGACCTACTCCGCCCTTGTCGTCGTCACCGACAACCCCGGCCTGCGCCAGTCGCAACTGGCCGACGCGCTGGCGGTCGAGAAGCCCAACATGGTCGCGCTGGTCGCCGAACTGGTGCAGGCGGGACTGCTGACGCGCCAGCGCGCCCCCGACGACCGCCGCGCTCACGCGCTGCATCCCACCGACACCGGCCGCGCGCTGGCCGCCCGCGCCATCGCCGCCGTGCAGGCGCACGAGGCGCGGATCACGGCCACGCTCGGCCCCGAAGAGTTGCAAACCCTGATGCACGCGCTGGCCCAGGTCGAACGCGCCGCGCTGGAGGAAACCCATGCCTGAAACGACCTACCGTCCCCACCGCGTCAACCGGCAGGACCGCCCCGACGGCACCATCCTGCTGACCTCGGGCCACGCCCTTTCCCCCGTCGCGGACACCTCCGGCGACTGGCTGCACCGCTGGGCCGCGGAACGCCCGGCAACCACCTTCCTCGCCGAACGCAGCGGCCCGGGCTGGCGCGAGGTGCCCTATGCCGAGGCGCTGGAACAGGTCCGCGCGCTCGCCGGCGGCCTGCTTGCGCGCGGCCTCACCCCTGATACGCCGATCCTCATCATCTCGGGCAACGGCGTCGACCACGGCCTGCTCTCGCTTGCCGCCCATTACGTCGGCATCCCGACCGTACCGGTGGCCGAGCAGTATTCGCTGATTCCGGGCGCGCAGGCACAGCTGCAATTCGTGCTGAACCTGATCGACCCGAAGATGGTCTACGCCGTCGACGGCACCCGCTTCGCCAACGCCCTCGCGCTGCCGGAAATGCAGGGGCGTGACATCGTCGTTTCGCGCAATCCCGCACCCGGCCAGATCCTCTTCACCGACCTCCAGCAAGGCGGCGATATCGAGGACGCCGCGTCGAAAGTCGGCCCCGACTCGGTCGTCAAGATCCTGATGACCTCGGGCTCCACCTCCTCGCCCAAGGGCGTGCTGACCACCCACCGGATGATGTGCGCCAACCAGGCCCAGATCCTCGACGCCCTGCCCTTCCTGCAGGCCCGCCCGCCCCGCATCGTCGACTGGCTGCCCTGGAACCACGTCTTCGGCGGCTCGCACAACTTCAACATGATGCTTGCCAACGGCGGCAGCCTCTACATCGACGAGGGCAAGCCCGCGAAGGGTCTGGTGGACAAATCCATCGAGAACAACGCCCTGATGAACGGCACCATGGCCTTCAACGTCCCCGTCGGCTTTGCCATGATGCGCGACGCCATGCGCCGCGACGCCGGGCTGCGCCGGAAATACTTCGAAGACCTCGACATGATCTTCTACGCCGGCGCCTCGCTCCCCCAGGACGTCTGGCGCGACCTGGAAGAGATGGCGACCGAGGTGCGCGGCGCCGTGCCGCTGATGAACTCCTCCTGGGGCCTGACCGAGACCGGCCCCGCCTGCCTGATCCAGCACGAACCGACCGACCGCTCCGGCATCGTCGGCGTGCCGATGACCGGCGTCTCGGTCAAGCTCGTCCCCGACGACAGCACCCGCTTCGAGGTGCGCGTCAAGGGCCCCAACATCATGACCGGCTACTACCAGGCCCCCGAAAAGACCGCCGAGGCCTTCGACGACGAAGGCTACTTCAGGACCGGCGACGCCATGGCCTTCGTCGACCCGAACGACATGACCAAGGGCCTGCGCTTCGACGGCCGCATCTCCGAGGACTTCAAGCTCTTGACCGGCACCTGGGTTCGCGCCGCCCAGCTCCGCCTCGACGCGCTGATCGCCCTCGCCCCCCTCGCCGCCGATGTGGTCGTAACCGGCGAGGGCCGCGACGAGGTCGGCTTGCTGATCGTCCCCACCCCCGACACCGCCGCGCGGATGACCGCCGACAACGGCGCGATGACCGGGGCCGAGGTGCAATCCGACATCGCCGCCCGGCTGACGAGACTGGGCGCCACCGCCCAGGGCAACTCCAACCGCATCCGCCGCGCCCTTATCCTGGCCGAACCGCCCTCGATCGCCGAGGGCGAGATCACCGCCAAGGGCAACCTCAATTTCCGCAAGCTGCTGTCCCGCCGCGCCGCGCTCCTGAACAGACTCTACACCCACGATCCGGCGGTGATCCGCGCCTGATCTTCTTCTCTTTCCAAATACTCAAATTCCGTCCCCTCCACCCACGACCCCGCCGCTATTGCGCGCTTACACCCCATGCGCCATGATCCGCCCGGGACAAGGGAGACCACTCATGCGCAAGTTCCTCGTCGTGCTGGACGACAGCCGCGAATGCCTGAACGCCATGCGCTTCGCCGCCATGCGCGCCTCCCACACCGGCGGTGGCGTGGCGATCCTCGCCGTGATCCCGCCAGAGGAATTCAACCACTGGATCGGCGTTGGCGACATCATGCGGGACGAGGCGCGCGAGCGCATCACCGCCCACTTCGAAGTCTTCGCCAAGTGGATGCGCGACCGTCAGGGCGTCGACCCCGAGCTGGTCATCCGTGAAGGCGACCCGGTGACGGAAATCCTCGCCCAGATCAAGGATGACCCCGAGATCGGCATCCTCGTCCTCGGCGCCGGCACCGACAAGAAGGGCCCCGGACCGCTGGTCACGCAGATGAGCCGCACCTCCGGCTCGCTGCCGATCCCGATCACCATCGTGCCGGGCGACATCTCGAAGGAAAAACTCGAAGCGATTACCTGAGGCTCAGGCCGCCAGCAGCCGCGCCTCCCAGGCGCGCAGCGCCAGCCGCGCGGCGGGTTGAACCACCCGCCCGGCTTCAAGCCCCGGGAACAGCGCCAGCAGCTCTGCCCGCACCGCCGCCCCCGCGCCCGTGAGCGCGGCGGGGCCGACGTGGTAACTCTCGCTCTCCAACCCTTCGGCAAAGACCACCTCGTGACGATCCAGCACAAGGTGCAGATAGGTCACGCCGCCCGTCCAGGGCTCGGCTTTCGCCACACCCAGATCCTTCGCCGCGACCAGCACCTCGCCCGCGTCGAACAGCATCTCGCAGCGCGCGCCCCGCCGCAGCACCCGATGTTGCGGCGACAGCACCAGGTCGCGCAGCGGCAGGTCAGCCCCAAAGGCCCCGCGCGGGATCGTCACCGGCCGCAGCCCCGGCTCCGCCAGCAGCCGTTCCGCCGGAACATGCGTCGCCAGCACGCAGCGAACAACCTGCGCGCCGTGATCCAGCGTCGTGACCCGATCGCCCGGCCGCAGCGTCTCGACCGCTTGCAAGCCGCTGGGAGTCGCCAGCCGCGTGCCCGGCGTGAAACAGGCCGGCGTCACGTATTCCGCGTAGGCCGCCTGCGCCGACCCGCCCCCCGGCCCCTCCTCTGCCTTCGTCACCGTCAGCGGCGTGCCCGGCGGCGGCCAGCTGCCCGGCGGCCCGACAAAGGCCAGCCCCTCGATGGTTGCATAGGCGGTGCTCGAGTTGTTGACGTTGTAGCCGATCATCTGCCAGCTCTGCCCGGTCGACGGATCGGTCACGGTCAGCCGGTATTCGGCCTCCACCTTGGTGCCCGAGGCATAGGTGACGCCATCGATCGTCTGCTGGCCCGCCAGCTTCTGGCTGCCGTCGTTGTCATCGAAGGTGAAGTCGTCGTCCTCGATGAAGGTCTCGTGCCAGTTCGGGGCGTTCAGCGTGATCGTCTTGCCGACCAGATGCGAACCATCGCCCTGCGTGACGCCATCCAGGCTGCCGCCACCGCTGACGGTGATGTTGGATTTCTCCAGCATCCAGATGGAATTGATATTGACCGTCACGACAGACTCCGGGCGGAGGTTTCATTGCCCCGCCACCCTCGACGGGGAATGCGGTCGCCCCTTGTCGGCATCGTGGTGAAATCGTGGTTAATCGCGCGTCAACCATGATCCACCCAGATTAGAACCGTTCCAATCCTTGACTTGCGGGCCACCGGGGCGCATATCCCGAAGGAACCGCAGGGGGATCCCATCATGTTCATCCAGACCGAATCCACGCCGAACCCGGCGACGCTGAAATTCCTGCCGGGCCAGACCGTGCTCGAGGTCGGCACCGCCGACTTCCCGACGCCCGAGGCCGGGGCCAAGTCGCCTCTTGCCGCCCGCATCTTCGACGTGAAGGGGGTCGAGGGCGTGTTTTTCGGCAATGATTTCGTCACCGTCACCAAGGCTGACGGGGTGGAGTGGGACCACATCAAACCGGCCATCCTCGGCGCGGTGATGGAACACTACCAGTCGGGCCAGCCGGTCATGGACGAAGGCCAGAAGATGGCATCGGGCCATGCCGACCACACCGGCGAGGACGGCGAAATCGTCGGCCAGATCAAGGAGTTGCTGGACACCCGCGTGCGCCCCGCCGTGGCCCAGGACGGTGGCGACATCACCTTCCACGGCTT
>JAGRMS010000254.1 GCA_020441135.1 Pseudooceanicola sp. | reverse complement strand
CTGATCCCGCCCTCGATCATGCTGGTCGTGATGGGCCCGGTGCTGGAAATCCCTGTCACCGACCTCTTCGCCGCCGCGATCATCCCCGGCATCATGATGGCCGTTCTCTACCTGATCTACTCGATCGGGCGCTGCTGGATCGACCCCTCGCTCGGCCCGGTGCTGCCGGAAGAGCTGCGCGCCACCGACCGCGCGCATGTGTTGCGCGAGTTCTTCCTCGGCCTCGTGCCGCCCTCGATCCTGATCGCCTTTGCACTGGGGTCGATCCTGTCGGGCTGGGCGACCCCGACCGAGGGCGCGGGCATGGGGGCCTTCGGATCGGTGATCCTGACCTTGCTTTACCGCAAGTTCAGCTGGTCGCGCACCTACGACGCTCTGATCAAGACGCTGGAAATCTCGGTCCTGATCCTGTTCCTGGTCGCCGCCTCGAACTTCTTCGGCGCGGTCTTCTCGCGCCTCGGCACGCCGACGATGATCACGGAGCTGCTGCTGGGCCTGGACCTGTCGGCCAACATGGTCGTGATCCTGATCCTGGCGCTGATCTTCGTGCTGGGCTGGCCCTTGGAGTGGGTGCCCATCGTGCTGATCATCCTCCCGATCATGGCGCCGGTCTTGCACAAGCTCGAGGTCGACATGCTCTGGTTCGCGATCCTTGTCGCGGTCTGTCTCCAGACGGCCTGGCTCAGTCCGCCCGTGGCGCTTTCCGCCTATTTCCTGAAAGGGGTGGTGCCCAGCTGGGATCTGAAGGACATCTACATCGGCATGATGCAGTTCATGGTGATTCAGCTGCTGGGCCTCGCGCTGGTGTTCCTGATCCCGGCGCTGGCGACCTGGCTGCCGCGGTATATTTACGGAGGATAGTGCCCCCGTGCCCGCCTGTCCCGTCAGCAACGTCTGAGAGAAGAGCCCGCGCGAAACAGCGGCCGCAGGCCGCCGCGCATCGCCGGGCCGCCCCCCCGGCCCGGCGATTACTCTCCACCTGCGCTACGAACAAAAGTTCTACGGGGCCTCGCGATAAAGCACCCAGCCAGAACCCGCAGATCGCCGCGCCGCGGCCCGGCGATGCGCGGCTTGGCGATGCGGCTAGTATCCGCTCTCGGTCGTCAGCACCATGTGCCCCGGCCCCACCGTCTTGTAGACCGAAGGCTCGGGCTTGTAGTCCACCCCGTGGATCGGCGAGGGGATCGGCTTGAAGTTCAAATCCTTCTCCGACTTCCGCCGCGCCGGATCGGCGATCGGGACCGCCTTCATCAGCGCCTTGGTATAGGGGTGCTGCGGGTTCTCGAAGACCGCCGCGCGCGGCCCGATCTCGACGATCCGGCCCAGATACATCACGCCGACGTTGTGGCTGACCCGCTCCACCACCGCCATGTCGTGGCTGATGAAGAGATACGACAGCCCCATGTCCGCCTGCAGTTCCATCATCAGGTTCAGCACCTGCGCCTGCACGCTCACGTCCAGCGCCGACACCGCCTCGTCCGAGACGATCAGCTTCGGCTCCAGCGCCAGCGCCCGCGCGATGGCCACGCGCTGCCGCTGCCCGCCCGACAATTCGTGCGGATAGCGCCGCAGGAAGCTGCGCGGCAATTCCACCCGGTCGAACAGCCGCGCCACCCGGTCGGAAATCTCGGACCCCGAGGCGATGCTGTAGTTGCGCAGCGGCTCGGCCACCTGGTCCATCAGCTGCATCTGCGGGTTCAACGAGGCGAAGGGATCCTGGAAGATCATCTGCATGTCGCGCCGCGCCTCGCGCAGCCCGTTCGGCCCCAGCGCCATCACGTCGACGCCGTCGAGGTCGACCTTGCCGCCCATCGGCTCCACCAGCCGCAGGATCGACCGCCCGGCACTCGACTTGCCGCAGCCCGACTCCCCCACGAGGCTCAGCGTCTGCCCCTTGTTGATGGTGAAGGAGACATCCTCCACCGCGTGGACATTCGCCACCGTGCGCCGGAAGAACCCGCCCTTGACCGGAAACCGCGTGGTCAGATGCTCGACCGTCAGCAGCCGCTTGTCCGTCCCCGTGATCGGCGCAATGCGCTGGTTCTCGGCCCCCAGCAGCTTCATCGGCTCGGGCGCCGCCTTGCCGCGCATCTCGCCCAGCTTCGGCACCGCCGCCAGCAGCGCCTTCGTATAATCGTGCCGGGGATGGTTGAAAATCTCCTCGACGGTGCCTTCCTCGACCTTGTTGCCGCGGAACATGACCACCACGCGGTCGGCCATCTGCGCCACCACCGCCATGTCGTGGGTGATGAACATCACCGCGGTCCCGGTCTCGCGCTTCAGCCGGTCCATCAGGGCGAGGATCTCGGCCTGGATCGTCACGTCCAAGGCCGTCGTCGGCTCGTCGGCGATCNNCCGTTGTCGGTTCGTCCGCGATCAAGAGGCGCGGCCGGCAGGCCATCGCCATCGCGATCACCACCCGCTGGCGCATCCCCCCCGACAATTCGTGCGGATACTGCTTCAGCCGCCGCTCCGGCTCGGGAATGCGCACCTCGCGCAGCAGCTCCAGCGCCTGCTTCGTCGCTGCCGCCTGGCTCATGCCGCGATGCACCCGCAAGCCTTCGGTCAGCTGGCGGCCCACGGTGAACACCGGGTTCAGCGCGGTCATCGGCTCCTGGAAGATCATGCCGATCTCGTTGCCGCGCACCCGGCGCATCACGTCCTGGCTGGCCTTCGAGAGGTCGATCTCGCCGCCGTTCTCGCGGTTGAAGAGCAGCCGACCGTTGGCGATCTCACCGCCGCCGAACTCGATCAGCCGCATCAGCGCCAGCGACGAGACCGACTTGCCCGATCCCGATTCGCCGACGATGCAGACCGTCTCGCCGGGTTTCACCGTGAACGAGACGTTCTCGACCCCCGCGACGGTGCCGCCCCGGGTCTGGAACTCCACCCGCAACTCGCGGATGTCGACGATTGGCTGATCGAGCACGCTGTCCCCCTGCGCTGAACGGGCCAACGCTAAGGCGCATCGGCGCGGACTGTCAAACCCCGAACCGGCCTTCCCCCACGCCAGCGCCGCATTTGGTGCATCATCAAGCATCGCCCCGCAGCCGCCCGGCTTTCCCCAAGGCAAGGCTTGCATTTTCCGCAAACTCTGTTTCGATGGGCGCTGTATCCGGCGCCGGGGGATGGCGCATGGCGTGCTGGCTGTTGGGTAGGGACACCCTTGGCGCGCCGCACCGCCCCCTGTCAGTCTGACACCAAACCGCGGCGACGCGGATAATCGCGGCATGTATCGTGTCCAACAAGGAGTGACCCATGAAACTGAAAACCCTATTGCTGGGCGCCGTCGCCTGCGCGGCACTGGCCCCGGCGGCCTTTGCCGAACGCGGCAAGGACGGCAATGTCAGCATCATCTACTGGCAGGCGCCCTCGATCCTGAATCCCTTCCTGTCGGGTGGCACCAAGGACGTGGAAAGCTCGAGCCTGGTTCTCGAACCGCTGGCCCGCTATGACGACAAGGGCGAGATCGTTCCCTTCCTCGCCGAAGAAGTCCCGACGCTCGCAAACGGCGGCGTGTCCGAAGACCTGACGACGATCACCTGGAAGATCAAGCCGGGCCTGCTCTGGTCCGACGGATCGCCCTTCACCTCGGCCGACGTCAAGTTCACCGCCGAATACTGCATGCATCCCGAGGGCGGCTGCGCCCAGCTGTCGTTCTTCGACGGCGTGCAGTCGGTGGAAACGCCGGACGACCTGACCGTCAAGGTCACGTTCAACCAGCCCAAGCCGAACCCCTACGGACCCTTCGTCGGCGGCCAGTCCCCGATCCTCCAGAAGGCCCAGTTCGAGAACTGCACCGGCGCCAAGGCCCCGGAATGCACCCAGCAGAACTTCAACCCCGTCGGCACCGGCCCCTTCAAGGTGGTCGAGTTCAAGCCGAACGACGTGATCACGCTGGAAGCCAACCCGAACTACCGCGACCCGAACAAGCCGGCCTTCGCGACCGTGACCTTCAAGGGCGGCGGCGATGCCACCGGCGCGGCGCGGGCCGTGTTCGAAACCGGCGAATTCGACTACGCCTGGAACCTCCAGCTGGCGCCCGACGTGATCGCCAAGATGGAAGCAGGCGGCAAGGGCAAGGCCATCACCGGCTTCGGCCCGCTGGTCGAGCGGATCGAGGTCAACATGACCGACCCGTCGCCGTCGCTGGACGCCGACACCCGGTCGACCCGAAAGGCGCCGCACCCGTTCCTGTCGGACATCAACGTGCGGGCTGCCCTGTCCATGGCCATCGACCGCGAGCTGCTGGTCGAAGTCGGCTATGGCAAGGCCGGCAAGCCGACCTGCGATCTCGTTCCGGTGCCCGACAACTATGCGGCCAAGAACGATTTCTGCATGGTCCAGGACATCGAGGGCGCGAACAAGCTGCTCGAGGATGCCGGCTGGGTGAAGGGCGCCGACGGCGTGCGCGCCAAGGACGGCGTGCGCCTGTCGCTGGTCTACGCGACCTCGACCAACGCCGTGCGCCAGGACTTCCAGGCCCTGATCAAGGACTGGTGGGCCGAGATCGGCGTCGAGACCGAGCTGCGCAACGCCTCGGCCTCGGTGTTCTTCGGCGGCGACCCGGGCTCGCCGGACACCTTCCAGAAGTTCTATGCCGACGTCGAAATGTATGCCAACACGTTCAACGGCACCGATCCCCAGCAGTATCTGGCGGCCTATCGCTGCGGGGCCGAACCGAAGCCGGAAAGCCAATGGCAGGGCGAGAACATCAACCGCTTCTGCGACCCGGCCTATGACGCCCTGATCGACGAGCTGGCCCGCACCGGCGACATCGCCAAGCGCGGCGAGATCGCGATCAAGATGAACAACATGCTGACCAAGGACAGCCACACCATCATCGGTCTGGTTCACCGCGGCCGCGTGTCGGGCCAGTCCAACACGCTGGGCGGCCACGTCCTGAACGTCTGGGACAGCGAACTGTGGGACGCGGCCGACTGGTTCCGCAAGCAGGGTTCGTAACCGTCTGACTTCCGCCCGCCCCGGCCCGGTGCCGGGGCGGGCTGCTTTGTCGGACCAATAACAAGAAGCCCCCCTGCAAAGGCGCGCCCATGCTGACCTTCACGATCAGGCGTCTGGTCCTGTCCGTACCGACGCTCCTGTTCATCAGTCTCGTGATCTTCCTGCTGCTCGAACTCGCCCCCGGCGATCCGATGGCGCAGGTTCCGCTGACGGTTCCCCCCGAAGTCAAAGAGAAGATGCGCCAGGCCCTCGGCCTCGGCGAGCCCATCCACATCCGCTACGTCAAGTGGGTGGTGCAGTTCTTCTGGATCGAACCGCAGGTTCTCTTCGACCACATCTTCGGCACCACCTTTTCCGAGGGCAAGCTGCGGGTGATCTCTTGGCAGACCCGCTCGCCGGTGATGGACCTGGTGATCCAGCGCCTGCCGCAGACGCTCTGGGTGGTCGGCGTCGCCTATGTCGTCGCCATCATCATCGCGATCCCGGTCGGCATCTACTCGGCCTATCGCCAGTATTCCGCCTTCGACCAGTTCGGCACCTTCATCACCATGATCGGCTTCTCGGTGCCGCCCTTCTTTACCGGCCCGCTGATGGTGGTGGTCTTCGCGGTCTACCTGCACTGGTTCCCCTCGATCTACGACACCACGCTGGTGGTCGACGACTTCGAAAGCTTCGGCAAGCAGATCCGCCAGATGTTCCTGCCGGTCATGGTGCTGGCGCTTCAGATCACCGCCCAGATCAGCCGCTTCATGCGCGCCTCGATGCTCGACAACTTCAACCAGGACTACGTCCGCACCGCCCGCGCCAAGGGCATGTCGGAATACACCGTCGTCATGGTCCACGTCCTGCGCAACTCGCTGATCCCGGTTGTCACCGTCATCGCGCTTGGCATCCCCTCGATCTTCGGCGGGGCGATCATCACCGAGCAGGTCTTCGCCGTGAATGGCATCGGCCAGGCGTTGATCTCGGCAATCCAGGCCAACGACCTGCCGATGGTGCAGACGCTTACCTTCATCTTCGCCGTGCTCATCGTGCTGTTCAACCTGATCGCCGACGTGCTTTACGGCGTGCTCGACCCGAGGGTCCGCTATGACTGAATCCGCCCCCAAACGCATCGGCGCGCTGACCGATACGATCCCCAGCCAACCGCCGCGCAGCCAGTGGCTGGACGTCTGGGACCAGTTCAAGCAGCACAAGGGCGCCCTGATCGGCGGCATCACCTTCCTGACCATCATCCTCGCCGTGGTCGTCGGGCCCGAGATCTGGTGGGTCGACGCGCAATACCTGCCCAAGGGGCGCGAGTTCATCAACCTGCGCGACACCAGGCCGATCTACCACGCCCTCTGGGACGAAAGCGCCAAGGTCAGCTGGCTCTACCCGCTCGGCACCGACAACCTCGGCCGCGACACGCTGGCCCGCATGATGCAGGGCGGCCGCGTCTCGATCGCCGTGGGCCTGACCGCCATGCTGCTGTCGATCCTGCTCGGCACGCTGATCGGCGTCACCGCCGGCTACTTCCGCCGCCTCGACGGCCCGCTGATGCGCCTCACCGACCTGTTCCTGGCCCTGCCCCTGCTGCCGATGATCCTGGTCGCCTCGCTTCTCTTCCGCGAGGCGCTGTCCAAGACCTTCGGCGTCGAGGGCGGCGTCTTCGTCCTTGTCGTCGGCCTGATCGGCATTACCAGCTGGATGCACACCGCCCGCATCGTGCGCGGCGACGTGCTGGCGCTGAAGGAACGCGAGTTCATCCTCGCCGCCCAGTCCATCGGCACCAAGCCCTCCAAGCTGGTCATGCGCCACCTGCTGCCGAACGTGATGTCGCCGATCATGGTCTCGGCCACCCTCGGCATCGCCGTGGCGATCATAACCGAGAGCGCGCTGTCCTTCCTCGGCTTCGGCTTCCCGCCCGACTTCCCGACCTGGGGCCGCCTGCTGAACGACAGCGTCGACCGGATGGACCTCTACCCCGAGCGGGTGCTCTGGCCGGGCCTTGCCATCTCGCTGACCGTGCTCAGCGTCAATTACCTTGGCGACGGGCTGCGAGACGCGCTTGATCCCCGCATCCGGGGCCGATAGGCAAGGCGGGCAATACGAGGAGACTGCCCATGCCTACCCCTCCCTACAGGGCCGACCACGTCGGCAGCCTGCTGCGTCCCGCCGCCATCACCGAGGCGCGGCGCAAGCATTACGTCGAGAAATCCATCTCCGCCGCCGACCTGAAGGCGGTGGAAGATGCCGAGATCCCGGCGCTGATCAAGTTGCAGGAGGACGTGGGCCTGAAAGCCGTCACCGACGGCGAGGCGCGGCGTTCGTTCTGGCACTATGACTTCATGGGGATGCTCACGGGCCTCGACCTGGTCGAACGCGACGAGGGCGTGCAGTTCGCGGGCGTCAAGCTGCGCCCGATCTTCCCGACCATCTCGGGCAAGCTCGACTTTCCCGACGATCACCCGATGCTCGACCACTTCCGTTTCGTGGCCGCGCATACCAGCGTGACGCCCAAGATCTCGATCCCCGGGCCCTCCTGCTGCCACTTCCGCACCGCGCTCGACGACATCCACCCGGCGGAATACAAGGAAGACCCCCAGGCGATCTTCGACGACCTCGCCGCGACCTACGCCAAGGCGGTTGCGAAGTTCTACGAAGCCGGGTGCCGCTACTTGCAGATGGACGACATCTTCTTCGCCTACCTCTGCGACCCCAAGCACCGCGCCGCCAAGCAGGCCGCCGGACAGGATCCCGACTGGCTGATCGACCGCTACGCCTGGATGATGCGCGAGGCGATCAAGGATCGCCCCGACGACATGGTCATCGGCATGCACATGTGCCGCGGCAACTTCCGCTCGACCCACGCCGCGGAAGGCGCATACGATGCGGCGGCCGAGGCGATCTTCTCCACCGGCGTCGACATCTACTTCATGGAATACGACACCGACCGCGCGGGCGGGCTGGAACCGCTGAAACTGCTGCCCAAGGGCAAGCAGCGCGTGCTGCCGGGCTTCATCACCACCAAGACGCCCGAACTGGAAAGCATCGACTGGCTGAAATCCAAGTTCGACGAGGCCGCGAAATACTGCGACCTCGACCAGCTTGGCATCGCCCCGCAATGCGGCTTCGCCTCGACCGAGGAAGGCAACGCCGTGACCCCCGACGACCAGAAGCGCAAGCTGGAGCTTGTGGTGAAGACCGCCGAGGCGATCTGGGGCGAGGTCTGAGCCCAATCCGTCCCTGACGGCCCAGGCCGTCAGGGACCACGCTTGCCTAACCCCGGCAAAACCCGCAGATTGCGCCGCGCCGGGAAGAGGAGACCAGCCATGATCATGTATTCGCGCGAACTGACCGTCGCCTGGGGCGAATCCGACCCCTTCGGGCTGGTCTACTTCCCCCGGATGCTGGCCTGGTTCAACGACACCGAACACGAGATGCTGCGCGCCATCGGCTTCGCCACCGAGAAGATGATCGCCAAGGACCGCTCGGCCTTCGTGATGGGCGACATCCATTTCAAGTTCATCGGCCCCGCCGCCTATGGCGACAGAGTCCGCACGATGATCCAGCTATCGAAGATCACCAAGTCGACGCTGCATTGGGATTGCAAGGCCGTTCAGGCCTCCAGCGGTGCGCTGGTCTGCGAGGGGCGCGCCATCCGCATCCATGCCCGCATCATGGAGGACGGCAACCTGTCCGCCCAGCCGATCCCCGACGACATCCGCCGCGCCCTGTCGGTGCCCGGTTCGCTGGTCAACATGGATCCGGTGGGACAGTAGACATTCACCTCGGTTTGGCGCATCAAGCCGACTGATATATGAGCTTTGGGGAGAGACGAATGACCTGGCAACCAAGCGGCAAGCACCTGATCGCAGGCGAATGGGTCGGGGGCGGCAACACCTTCGCCTCGGAACCGGCATCGGGAGAGGCCCATGACTTTGCCGTCGGCACGGTCGACCTGGTGAACCAGGCCTGCGAGGCGGCGGAGGAGGCGTTCTGGAGCTACAGCGCCACCAACCGCGAAGAGCGCGCCGTCTTTCTTGAGACCATCGCCGCCGAGATCGACAAGCGCGGCGCGGCGATCACCGCCATCGGCACCTCGGAAACCGGGCTGCCCGCCGCCCGGCTCGAGGGCGAGCGTGGCCGCACCACTGGTCAGCTGCGCCTGTTTGCCAGCCACATCCGTGACGGCGCCTACCTCGACCTGCGCCACGACATCGCCCTGCCCGACCGCCAGCCGCTGCCCCGCCCCGACCTGCGCATGGTGCAGCAGCCGATCGGCCCGGTCGCGGTCTTCGGCGCGTCGAACTTCCCGCTGGCCTTCTCCACCGCCGGAGGCGACACCGCCGCCGCGCTGGCTGCCGGCTGCCCCGTGGTGGTCAAGG
>JAGRMS010000253.1 GCA_020441135.1 Pseudooceanicola sp. | reverse complement strand
AAGATCTACATCATCGACGAAGTGCATATGCTGTCGAACAACGCCTTCAACGCGCTGCTGAAGACGCTGGAGGAGCCGCCGGCGCATGTGAAGTTCATCTTCGCCACCACCGAGATCCGCAAGGTGCCGGTGACGGTGCTGTCACGCTGCCAGCGGTTCGACCTGCGGCGGATCGAGCCGGAGGATATGCTTGGCCTGTTGCGCCGGATCGCGACCGCCGAGGGCGCGGGGATCACCGACGAGGCGCTGGCACTGATCACGCGGGCGGCGGAGGGGTCGGCACGGGACGCGACCTCGCTTCTGGACCAGGCGATTTCGCATGGCGCGGGCGAGACGCAGGCCGACCAGGTGCGGGCGATGCTGGGGCTGGCGGACCGGGGCCGCGTGCTGGACCTCGTCGATCTGATCCTAAAGGGCGACGCGGCGGGGGCGCTGCGGGAACTTGGCGGCCAATATGCCGAAGGGGCGGACCCGCTGGCGGTGCTGCGGGATCTCGCCGAGATCACGCATTGGGTGTCGGTGGTGAAGATCACGCCGGACGCCGCCGAGGATCCGACGATTTCCCCCGACGAACGGGCGCGGGGCACGGCGATGGCGGCGGCGCTGCCGATGCGGGTGCTGACGCGGATGTGGCAGATGCTGCTGAAGGCGCTGGAAGAAGTCGCCGCCGCGCCGAACGCGATGATGGCCGCCGAGATGGCGGTGATCCGGCTGACCCATGTGGCGGACCTGCCCTCGCCCGAGGAACTGGTGCGGAAGTTGCAGAGCGAGCCGCCTCCCCCATCGCCCTCTCCGGGTCACGGCGGCGGCAGCCGCGCGCCCGGGCCGGTGGCGAGCGCGCCGCGCCCGAACGGCGGCGGCGGGGGCGGTGTGCAGGCGGCGCTGGCGACGGACCAGGCACTGGCGCGCTATCCGACCTTCGAGCATGTGGTGGAGCTGGTGCGGGCCAACCGCGACGGCAAGCTGCTGGCGGATGTGGAGACCGACCTGCGGCTGGTCAGCTATCAGCCGGGCCGGATCGAGTTCCAGCCGACCGACCGCGCGCCCTCGGACCTGGCCCAGCGGCTGGGCGGCGCGTTGCAGCGGTGGACCGGGAACCGCTGGGTGGTCTCGGTGGTGAGCCAGGGCGGGGCCAAGACAATCGACGAGGTCAGGAACGCCGAGGAATACCGCCTGAAGGGCGAGGCCGAGGCGCATCCGATGGTACAGGCGGTGCTGGCGCAGTTTCCCAAGGCGAAGATCACCGAGATCCGCACCCCCGAACAGATCGCGGCGGCGGCGATCAGCGAGGCCCTGCCCGAGGTCGAGGATGAGTGGGATCCGTTCGAGGATGGCTGAAGCCATCCTCCAACGAGCCGGACAGCGCGGGAAATCGCAGATTTCCTGCGGAGCCCGGCACCCCTGAAGAGGAACGCCCGATGCCCTACGCCCTCACCCCGCCCGCCTTCGACGCCGTCTCGCGCGCGTGGAAGTTCTCGATGGGACTCGTCTCGGGCGATCACGTCTTCCTCACCGGCATCACGGGCCAACGGCTGGATGGCACCCTCCCCGAAGACCCCGAGGCGCAGTTCAACACGGCCTTCGACTATATCGCCGCGATCCTCGCCGAAGGCGGCATGACGCTGGCGGACATGGTGGACGTGACGACCTATCACGTCGGCCTGCGCGATCACCTCGCCATCTTCCGCAAGGTCTGGGGCGAGCGGGTCAGCGAGCCCTACCCGGCCTGGACCGCTATCGAGGTCATGGGATTCATCATTCCCGGCAACTATATCGAGGTGAAGGTGGTCGCCCGCCTGCCGAAGGTGTAAACGGGCGGAAACGAGACAGGAGTACGAGATGCTGAAGGGATTGGGCGGGCTTGGCGGCCTTGGCGACATGGCCAAGATGATGAAGGCCGCGCAGGAAGTGCAAGGCAAGATGGCGCAATTGCAGGAGGATCTGCAGACCATGACCGTGACCGGCGAAAGCGGCGCGGGGCTGGTCAAGGCGGTCTGCACCTGCAAGGGCGAGCTGAAGTCGCTGGACATCGACCCGTCGATCTTCAACGCCGACGACAAGGAAGTGGTGGAGGATCTGATCCTTGCCGCGATCAAGGACGCGCAGGCGAAGGCGACCGAGAAGGCGCAAGCCGAGATGGGCAAGCTGACCGAGGGCATGGGCCTGCCCAAGGACATGAAGCTGCCGTTCTGAGCCTTGAGCAGCACCCGCGACATCGACGCGCTGATCGACCTGATGGCCCGGCTGCCGGGCCTCGGGCCGCGCTCGGCCCGGCGCGCGGTGCTGCACCTGATCCGCAAGCGGGCGCTGCTGCTGGGGCCGCTGGCGCGGCAGATGCAGCTGGTGGCCGATACCGCGCGGGAATGCCTGAACTGCGGCAATATCGGCACGGCGGATGTCTGCGACATCTGTAGCTCGGCCAAGCGGGCGACGGGCGAGTTGTGCGTGGTCGAGGACGTGGCCGACCTGTGGGCGATGGAGCGGTCAGGGGTGTTCAAGGGGCGCTATCACGTTCTGGGCGGCACCCTTTCGGCGCTGGATGCGGTGGGGCCGGAGGAACTGCGGATTCCCAAGCTGATGGACCGGGTGGAAAGCGAAGCCGTGACCGAGGTGATCCTCGCGCTGAACGCCACCGTCGACGGACAGACGACGGCGCATTACATCGCCGACCAGCTGGAATCGCGGGTGCGCGTGACCTCGCTAGCGCAGGGGGTGCCGATCGGGGGAGAGCTCGACTACCTCGACGACGGCACGATCTCGGCCGCGCTGCGGGCGCGCAAGGAGGTCTGAGTGACCCTGCGCGCCGGGGGTCTGTATTTCCTCGGTGTGTTCGCGCTGGGGTTCGTGCTGGGCGCCCTGCGCGTGATCTGGCTGGCGCCCGAAGTCGGGGCCTATGCCGCCGTCTGGATGGAACTGCCGCTGATGCTGGGGTTTTCGTGGTGGCTGTCGGGTCGGCTGGCCCGCGGCCTGACCACCGCGCAACGGATCGGCATGGGCGCGGTCGCCTTCGGGCTGCTGATGACGGCGGAAATGGCGCTGGCCGTCCTGGCCTTCGGCCTGCCGGTCACGACCTGGCTGGCCGGACTGCTGACGCCCGAGGGTAAGGTCGGGCTGGCGGGCCAGGTCGCCTTTGCGCTGTTCCCCTGGCTGCAACGGGCGCGCGGATAGACCCCGCGCGCCGGTAGGCGTTTAGCGGCGCGGATCGTCGCTGTCGTCTTCATCGTCCTCGTCGTCATCCGACTCCGGCAGGTTGAAGAAGCTGTCCGCATCGGCGAAGTCCTTGGCCGAAGACTTTTTCTCTTCCTCTTCCTCGTCATCCCGGTTGCCGGACAGGGTGAAGGTTTCCAGCCCCTCGATGGCGGTCGGGATGCGCGGCTCGGTGGTCATGCCCAGCGACTGCTCGGTCGAAACCAGCTTGCGGCGTTCGTCGTCGGTCATCACCGCGCCGTCGGCGGCCTTCTTGGCCGCCGCCTTCTGCACCGCCGCGTCCAGTTCGGACTGGCGGCACAGGCCCAGCGCCACCGGGTCGATCGGCTGGATGTTCGAGATGTTCCAGTGGCTGCGCTCGCGGATCGCCTGGATCGTCGGCTTGGTGGTGCCGACCAGCTTGGAAATCTGGCCGTCGGAGAGCTCGGGGTGGAACTTGACCAGCCAGAGGATCGAGGCCGGTCGGTCCTGACGCTTGGACAGCGGGGTATAGCGCGGGCCGCGGCGTTTCTCTTCCCCCACGGCGGCCGCGTTGAACTTGAGCTTGAGCTTGTGCAGCACGTTCTTCTCGGCCGCGGTGATCTCGTCCTGGGTCAGCTGGTTGTTGGCGACGGGATCGAAGCCCTTCACCCCTGCGGCCACGTCCCCATCGGCGATTCCCTGGATTTCAAGTTCGTGCAGGCCGACGAAATCGGCGATCTGCTTGAAGCTGATCGTGGTGTTATCCACCAGCCAGACGGCGGTTGCCTTGGCCATCAGAGGTTTTGCCATTGGTCGTCTCCTTCGGACACAAATCTTCCCCGGTGCCTGGTTTCCCAGGCGGCCACCGGAGGTCCGGGGCGGGTTTCCGTTGTCGGGGAACTTGGCGGCTATATAGTCACATCGTCGGCACAAGGAAAGAGCGAATGCGCTGGGTGGTTTTGTGGCTTCTGGCCGTGTTTTCGGCAGGCGGGGCGCTGGCGGACGGCGAAAAGGCCGGTCAGTTCGACTATTATGTGCTGTCGCTCAGCTGGTCGCCGAACTGGTGCCTGCGCGAGGGAAATGCGCGCAATTCGCCGCAATGCACGGCGGGGCGACGGTTCGGCTGGGTGCTGCACGGGCTTTGGCCGCAATATGCACGGGGCTATCCGTCGTGGTGCCGGACAGTCGAGCGCGCGCCGTCGCGGGCGATGACCGAGAGCATGGCGGATGTGATGGGCACCAGCGGGCTGGCCTGGCACCAGTGGAAGAAGCACGGCGTCTGCTCGGGCCTGAGCGCGGCGGATTACTACGCGCTGTCGCGCGAGGCTTTTGACCTGGTGAAGGTGCCGGAGGTCTTCGCGAGGCTGGACAAGCCCGTGCAACTGCCCGCCGCCGTTGTGGAGGAGGCATTTCTCAAGGCCAACCCGGGTTGGCGCAAGGACATGCTGACGATCACCTGCAAGCAAGGCCAGATCGAAGAAGCGCGGTTGTGCCTGACGAAGGCGCTGAACCCGGTTGTCTGCGGGGCCGATGTCGTGCGCGACTGCACACTGCGGGACGCGGCGTTCGCGCCGGTGAAGTAGGAAAGCAAATTCCCCGCCGACAGGGTCGACGGGGAACCGTAACAGTCCTGGTTTGCGGTTACTTCGCCTTGCGGCGCTTCAGGGCGGCGAAGCCGCCGAAACCGGCCAGAACCAGCAGGCCCGAGGCCGGCAGCGGAACCGGCGACGGCGTCGGTTCGCTCGTTACCAGATCCTGGTTGCCATCGCTGTACAAGTAGCTGACCGTCTGGGTGCTGGGCGTGCCGAGGGCGAGATCTGCCAGGTATTGGCCGGCGCGGGCCCAGGCCATTTCGCTGTTGCCGCCGTCACGATGGAACGTTCCGCTTGCGAGGTTCAGGTCGTTGCTGTCGTACACGATTTCCCACAGCGCCAGCTGCATGCCCGCGGCCGTGATCTGGTCGGTGATACCGGCTTGCATCGTCTGCCCGCCCAGCACGTTGGTGAACAGCTTGTCGATGTTGCCGCGCACGGTCGCATCGAACGGATCGTTCCAGACGTTCATCGTCTGCGGATTGCCGAGCGTTTCGGCCAGGTCGACGCAGAAAGCGACGAAGTTGCTCACACCGTTGCCGGTCAGATCGCCGGTGAGGTGGAACAGACCCGCATAGACGTTCGAACTCGTGCCCTGATAGGAAATCGATACGGTCTTCCGCAGATTGGCCGAGCCAAACAGCGGATCCTGCTGGGTTACGGAAATGTCCGCTGCCGAGACGGAGGTTGCGCTGACGGCGATAGCTGCCGCCAGAGAGGCAAGAATCTTCTTCATCAGAGTCACTCGCTACATATTAGAGTTCATGTTCTCAGGGAACACGACTGTTTAACGCCCGATCCTTGCCATAGTTCCGTCACAAAGCGCAATATCCGATTTGTGAACAATCCGTTCTCGCCAAGGCTCATACCTCGAGAATCGTGCAACCCGTGGTCTGTCGACCGGCCAGCGCGCGATGCGCTTCGGCCACGTCGTCGAGGGCAAAACGCTGGTCGATGCGGATCGTCACCTCTTTTGCCAGAACCTTGTCGAACAGGTGGCGCGCCATCGCCTGGCAGGCGTCGTGGTCGGCGATATGGGTGAACAGGGTCGGGCGGGTCAGCTTGAGCGATCCCTTGGCGGCCAGGAGACCGATGTTGAAGGGCGGCACCGGGCCCGAGGCGCTGCCGAAGTTGATGAGCATTCCCAAAGGCTTGAGGCAATCCAGAGAGCCGTCGAAAGTATCCTTGCCAACCGAATCCATCACCGCGTCGACCCCCTTGCCGCCGGTCAGCTCGCGGGTGCGGGTGACGAAGTTCTCGGTGCGGTAGTTGATGCAATGGGCGGCGCCGTGATCCAGCGCCAGCCGGCACTTGTCGTCCGATCCGGCGGTGCCGATCAGGGTGATCCCTTCGGACTTCGCCCATTGGCAGGCGATCAGCCCGACCCCCCCGGCAGCGGCGTGGAACAGCACGGTGTCACCGCGTTTCAGCGGCGTGGTGCGGTGGAACAGATACTCGACCGTCATCCCCTTCAGCATCATCGCCGCGCCTTCCTCGAAGCTGATGCCATCGGGCAGCGGGCAGACCTGGGCGGCGGGCATGACACGTGATTCGCTGTAGGCACCCGGCGGGTTGGCGGCATAGGCGGCGCGGTCGCCGACCTTGAGGTGCGTGACCCCCTCGCCCACCGCCTCGACCACGCCCGAGGCTTCCATGCCAAGCGCGGCGGGGAGTTTCTGCGGGTACATGCCGGTGCGCTGATAGATATCGATGAAGTTCAGACCGCAGGCCCTGTGGGCGATGCGGATCTCGCCGGGGCCGGGTTCGCCGACCTCGCGCAGTTCGATTTTCAGCTGCTCGGGGCCGCCGTGTTCGTGGATGACGGCGGTTCTGGACATGCGGGTCATGTGGTTCCTCCCTGGTTGCGCGCAACTCAAGACGATTGCGCGTGAAGTGTCCACCGTCCGGGTCGCGACATGGTGAGAGCCTGCGGCGCGGTTTCGTGGTAAGATCAGGGAAGCGCAGGACCGCCGGTCCCGGTGCGTTCCAGGTTCCTGCGCGGCAGCATCGGCCGCGGGAGGGCCATATCATGGCGAAAACCATCGGAAATCCGCTTAGCTGGACGGCGCGCAACCTGGCCGCCACCGGCCATCACATCGCCGCCACCACGCTGGAGGTGGGTGGCGCCGCAAAGATGAACGCGCCGGTCGTGCGCGCGCTGACCGGGGACGACCTGCACGCCGCGCTGCGCGCCGGGTGGCGGGACTTCCTCGCCAGCCGCACCGACGCGGCCTTTGCCGTGCTGGTTTATCCGGCGGCAGGGATCGCGCTGTTCGCGCTCGGGCTGCACCTGGCGCTGTTGCCGCTGCTGTTCCCGCTGGCCGCTGGCTTTGCCCTGCTGGGTCCGGTGGCCGCGGTGGGGCTTTACGAGATCAGCCGCCGACGCGAGTCCGGCCTGCCCGCCGACTGGCGGCAGGGACTGTCGGTGATGCAGTCGCCCGCCTTCGGAGCGGTGGTGGTACTGGGGCTGTACCTGGCCGCGCTGTTTGTCGCCTGGATGCTGACCGCGCGGCTGGTCTACTCGGTGACGCTGGGACCAGAGCCGCCGGCCTCGCTCGGCGCCTTCGTCAGCGACGTGCTGACGACTCCGGCCGGCTGGGCGATGATCGTGGCCGGCATCGGCGCCGGGTTCCTCTTCGCCCTGGTGGCGCTGGCGATCAGCGTGGTGTCCTTCCCGCTGCTGCTGGACCGGCATGTCGGCGTGCCGGTGGCCGTCGTCACCTCGGTCAAGGTCATGCGCCGCAGTCCGCGCGTGGTGCTGACCTGGGGCGTGATCGTCGCCGCCGCGCTGGTCATCGGCACGCTGCCGCTGTTCCTCGGGCTGGTGATCGTGCTGCCGGTGCTGGGCCACGCGACCTGGCACCTTTACCGGCGCGCGATCGGTTAATCCCCGAAGACCCGGAGGACGATCTTGCCGATATGGTCGCCGCCTTCCATCCGGGCGTGGGCGGCGTCGGCTTCGGCCAGGTCGAAGGACTGGTCCATCACCGGCGCGATCCGGCCCGCGTCGAGCAGCGGCCAGACCTGGGCGCGCAGGTCGTCGGCGATGCGCGCCTTGGCGAGCACGCTTTGCGGGCGCAGGGTGCTGCCGGTGATCGTCAGGCGGCGAACCATCAGGGGCGCGAGGTTCAACTCGGCCACCGGGCCTTGCAGGAAGGCGATCTGCACCAGCCGCCCGTCATCGGCCAGGGCCTTGAGGTTGCGAGGGATATAGCTGCCGCCGACCATGTCGAGGATCAGGTTTGCACCGCCCTCGGCCTGCATCACCTTCACGAAATCGCCGGTCCGGTAGTTGATCGCCTGTTCGGCCCCGAGGTCGGTGCAGGCCTTGCACTTGTCCTCGCTGCCAGCGGTGGCGAAGACCCGCGCGCCGAAGGCATTCGCCAGCTGGATCGCCGTGGTGCCGATGCCGGAGGAGCCGCCGTGGACGAGGAACCGCTCGCCGGCCTGAAGGCCGCCCCGCGTGAAGACGTTGGACCAGACGGTGAAGAAGGTCTCGGGCAGGCAGGCGGCTTCCCGGAGCGCCATGCCCTTCGGGACCGGCAGGCAATGGGCGGCAGGCGTCGCGACATATTCGGCATAGCCGCCGCCCGGCAGCAGCGCGCAGACCTTGTCGCCGATCTTGAGGCTGTCGACGCCCTGCCCCAGTTCCACCACCTCGCCCGAGCATTCCAGCCCCGGCAGGTCGCTGGCGTCCGGCGGCGGGGCGTAGCTGCCCGCGCGTTGGAGCGTGTCGGGCCGGTTGACCCCGGCCCAGGCGACGCGGATCACCACCTGGCCGTGACCGGCCTGCGGCACGGGCCGTTCGGCGATCCTCAGCACCTCGGGCCCGCCGGGCTGGGTGATCTCGACGGCGCGCATGGTATCGCTCATGGGAGTCTCCTGTCGCTTGTGACGGGGGCCACCATCGCCGCGCGCCGACCGGGGCGCAACCGGATTCAGGGGCGCGTGGTCTGGCCGGGATAGCCGCGCAGGTGCTCCTTCGACGGCGGGCGCAGGTGGCCGAGCAGCCAGTTCGGCAGCGCCAGCATGGGCTTCAGCAGCGGATTGGCATTGGCGTCCGCCTTCAACTTTTCGATCTGCATGACGTTGTCGATCCGCCGGTCGAGGAAATCCCAGGTCGCGGCGTTCCCTTCGCTGGTGTCGCCCAGCCAGTAGAGCAGCGTCGCCGAATAGACCCCCGCCAGCGTCGCGCGCTTGGTGTACCAGTTGTAATCCTGCGAGCTGTCGCCCAGCGCCGTCCAGATCGCGTCCACCGTCTGCCCGATCGCCCGCGCACCCTCGGCCGCGTGCTGCGGCAGGGCGAACAGCGTCACCGCGCGGCGTACCACCTCGCGGTCGCCCGCCGCCTCGATCCGCCAGCGCACCGCCGCCGCCACCCGGTCGCGGAAACGCATCGCCGTCAGGTCGGTGGCGCGAATGCGGTCCAGCATCGCCTTGTCGCCCCGCGCATGGGCCGCCAGCGCCAGATCGAGCGCCCCGCGCGGGCAGACCGCGCGGGCCAGGGCGGCGTCGGTGCCGCTGTCGGCCACGGCGGCGCGGAAGGTCGTCTCGGTCCAGCCGTCGAAGGGAACATGGGGCAGCGCCGCCGTCAGCAGTGCGGCGCGGATTTCGTCATAGGTCTCGCTCATGAAACAGCCTCCGCCCAGGGGCATTGCGGCGCTGGACAAGCCGCGCCTGCCTTGTTATAGGACCACGTCCTGC
>JAGRMS010000252.1 GCA_020441135.1 Pseudooceanicola sp. | reverse complement strand
ACCTCGATCGACATGAACTCCGGCGCGCCGACCTTCGGCACGCCCGAGGCGTCGCTGATTACCTATGGCGCGGGTCAGCTCGCCCGGCGGATGGGGCTGCCGTATCGCTCGGCGGGCGCCTTCTGCGGCTCGAAACTGCCGGATGCGCAGGCGGCGTACGAGAGCGCGAACTCGCTCAACATGGGGCTGCTGGCGGGCGTCAATTTCATGCTGCACGCCTGCGGCTGGCTGGAAGGCGGGCTGGTGTCGTCTTACGAGAAATTCGTGATGGACGCCGACCAGCTGGGCATCCTGCATGGTCTCGCCAAGGGCGTCGGCGTCACCGAGAACGACCAGGCGATGGACGCGATTGCCGAGGTCGGGCCGGGCGGCCATTACCTGGGCTGCGCGCATACGCAGGCAAACTTCAAGACCGCCTTCTGGCGCACCGGGCTGCTCGACTACAAGCCGTTCGAGACCTGGGAAGAAGAAGGCGCGCGCGACACCCAGGCGCTGGCGGCGATCAAGGTGCGCCAGCTTCTGGACAGCTACCAGAAACCGGCGATGGACCCTGCGGTCGAGGAGGCTTTGAAAGCCTTCGTCGCCGAGCGCAAGGCGTCGATGCCCGACGCCTTCATCTGAAGCCTAGCCCGTCGGCGTGCGGGTCGCGGCCACAAGCTGCGCCTCGCCCATCATCGCGATCATCAGGTCGAGGTGGCGCGACAGCGAATAGCCCGCGTCGTCCTCTTTCCGGCGCTGGTTCAACTCGCTTTCGATCTCGATGAGACGCAGCAGGGCGGCCGCCGGGCGCACCGGCACAGGGTTGCCGAGCAATCGTTTGAGATGCCGGTCGCGGACGTAGTCGCGGGCGCCGATCCGGGCGGCGCGGATCAGCAGGCGGGGACGCCGCAGTCGGTTCAGCATCGACAGAACATCTTGCATCGTTACTTCCTTTGCTGTGGATGAATCGGGGTATCGCACAACCCTTCCGGGTGTTGCCTTTCGCCCCGGATCAGCGTTCGGCGTGTTCAACCGACCTTATCGTTGGCAGATAATGCTGATCGCAAAGGGAAATTAACCAACCTGTAACCTTTCTGCCCAAGGTTGTGGTTAATGGGGCGTAAACGTGTGGGATGATCAGTGTGACCTCATTGGCAAAGCCTGGAGCGGCGGCCAAAGCCGCCCCGCCCGCGACCCAGGGTTGGGTGCCGGCCGAGGCCCGTCGCTACCTTCTGCACGTCGAGGCCCGCGTCTCGATCCGAGACATCGCGCGGTCGGCGGGGTGCCATGCCTCCACCGTGATGCGTCAGATCCGCAGGATCGAGGCGCTGCGGGACGATATCCTGATCGACGCGGCCCTGGCGCGGCTCGCGCAGACCTTCAATGCGACAGACCGGCTTGCAAAGACCGGCGACGGCAGGGGCGACATCCAGAAAAGGGGCGTGTCCGCCATGACTATACCGAATAAAATTCAGCATGTTCAGATAGATGCGACGACACTGAACCGCGAGGCCCTGCGCGTTCTGCGCCGCTTGTGCGAAACTGGCGCGGTTCTGGCGGTGGCCGAGAACATGGAGAAATCCGTGGTCGTGCGCGACGACGACAACGGCGCCAGCCTGCGTACGGCGGTGGTCGACACCCCGGTGGCCGAGGCGATGGCACTGAAGGAATGGATTGCCTGTGCCAAGCCGGGGCGCATCTCGCGCTATCACATCACCGCGGCGGGGCGCGCGGCGCTGAGCCGCCTGCTGGCCGAACAGGAGAACCGCCAGCGGACGGCCAAGGAGACGGGGTTCGCCGAATCACAGGCCGATTTTGGCGACCCGCGAGGCGATTGGCAGGGCCAGGGCCAGGAAAACGCACCGCGCAAGCGGGTGCGCTATTCCGTCGGTGAAAGCCCGCTGGTCGCGCTGGCGAGGCGGAAAGACAAGGACGGTCAGGCGTTTCTGAGCGATTCCCTGGTCCAGGCCGGAGAACGCCTGCGCGAGGATTTCGAACTCGCACAGGTTGGCCCGCGCCTGGGCCAGAACTGGGATCGCTTCCTCACCGGGGGCGTGCGGCCGAGTGACTGTGCCAACGATCCGCCGCTGGATCGCGGCCCCGCCGCCGCCCGCAACCGGGTCGTCCGGGCGCTGGCCGATCTCGGGCCGGGTCTCAGCGACGTGGCGCTGCGCTGCTGCTGCTACCTCGAGGGGCTGGAAGTGGCCGAACAGAAGATGGGCTGGTCGGCACGGTCGGGCAAGATCGTCCTGCGCATCGCGCTGCAACGGCTCAAGCGTCACTACGAGACGCAATCCGACCGCGACCGGATGATCGGCTGATAGCCCCCCATTGGCGAAGAAAGCCCAAGACGATAGGGTGGGGTTATGAACTTCACCCTGCGCCAGCTCACCTATTTTGCCGCCCTGTCCGAACAGCGCAACTTTGGCCGCGCGGCGGCGGTCTGCAACGTGTCGCAGCCCGCGCTGTCGGTGCAGATCCGCGCGCTGGAGCAGGCGATGGGCGGCGACCTGGTCGAGCGGCGGGCGCGCGATGTGGTCATGACGCCGCTGGGCCGCGAGGTTCTGGCGCTGGCGAAGATGGTGCTGGAGGCGGCGGGGCGGCTCGATCACGTCGCCCGGGGCCGTGACGGCGCGCAGCGGTCGCTGTCGCTGGGGCTGATCCCGACCATCGCGCCCTACCTTCTGCCCGGCGTGCTGGAGGCGCTGCGCGCGGGCGACCTGTCGCTGTCGGTGCGCGTGCGCGAGGCGCTGACCGAACAGCTGCTCGAGGCGCTGATGGCCGGCGAACTGGACGCCGCGGTGCTGGCGCTGCCGACCGGGGCGCCGGGGCTGGCCGAGCTGCCCCTGTTCCGCGACCATTTCCTGCTGGCCGGGACCGGCACAAGGCTGGCGCGGCTTGGCGATGCGCCTTCGCCCTCGGACCTGGAGCCCTCGCAACTGCTGCTGCTGGAAGACGGCCATTGCCTGACCGATCAGGCGCTGGCCGCCTGCGGGCGCGAGCGCAGCGCGCCGGGGATCAACATGGGCGCCTCCTCGCTGGCCACGCTGTCCCGTCTCGTCGCCGCCGGCTTCGGCTTTACGCTGATGCCCGAACTGGCCGCGCAGGCCGAACGGACCGCCGCGCCGGGGCTGGAGTTGCACCGCTTCCCCGATCCGCAACCCGCCCGCACCATCGGCCTTGTCCGCCGCGCCAGCACCCCGGGCGACGGCTGGTTCGACGACCTTGCCGCCTTGATCCGGCGGGTGGGCGAGGGGATCGTGACCGCCGCCTAGGCCGCCTTCTTCACCGCCTTGGTCGCCTCGCCCTTCATGTCCTGGCAGGCTTCGAACAATTCGGCCACCCGTTCGATCAACTCCATGATCTCCTTCTTCTCGGGCGAGGCCTCGATTTCCTTCTTCTGCTTCTTCAGCGCGTCCTGATAGGTCTTGTTCAGCTTGGTCAGCTTGTCGAGCATCCCGTCGGCCAGGTTCATCTGCTTGCCTTTTTCCTTCGGATTGCCGCCGGGTTCGTCCAGCAGCGCGCCGTAGGCGTCGGCAATCGCGCTCGCCAGCTTCTCCACCTGCTTCTCGCCCTTGGACCGCGCCCCGGCCTCGAGGATCTTCGGCAGATCGACCCCGCCCGCCTTGTCGGCGGTCTTCTTGAGGATCTTCTGCATCGTGGCGTCCTCTTTCGCCGCATAGAACAGCTCGACGAACTTGATGGTGCCATAGACGTTCGCCGCCGCCGTCAGGCCGTCGACCTCGGTCTTGACCTCGCCCATGAACTTGTCCAGCGCCTTCGCCTCTTTCCCCGAGGGCTTGTCCTTCTTCACTTCTTTCTCGGCCTTGTCGAGATAGCCCTTGATCTCGTCCCGCAGCTTCTCGGCCTCGCCGCAGAAATCGCTCAGCTTCTTGATCTCGCCCTTGTGGTCGCCGCAGGCCTTCTTCCAGGCCTTGAAGCTTTTCGAGAAATTGGCGTCGGCTTCGAAATCGGCGATCTTCTTGCCCTTCTCGCCCTCTTCCACCGCCTTGGTGATCGCGTCACGCACCTCGGTTTCCACGTCCCAGGCGGTGTTCAGCGCGTCTTGCATCGCCTTCCGGATCTTGGTGCCCGCCGTTTCGGAATAGGGCTTGAACTTCGGTTGCAGCTTCTTGAACGCGGTCTTCAGCTTGTCGAGATCCTTACCCATGCCACCCTCCTGTCCGGTCATCCATGCGGCGGGCGCAAGGCGACCTTGCGCCGCTGGCACTTCCCTTTCCGCAGCGGTATGCTAGGCCATCCTGAAAGCCCGAGCAAAGGATTGTTCCCCTTGCGCGACCTCAAAATTCCGTCCCAGCGCCACCCCGAGAAGGCGCATCGCCCCGATAACGCCCAGCCGAAGAAGCCGGCCTGGATCCGCGTCAAGGCGCCGGGCGGCAAGGGCTATGCCGATACCGCGAAGATCATGCGCGACAACAAGCTGGTCACGGTCTGCGAAGAGGCGGGCTGCCCGAACGTCGGCGAATGCTGGAGCCAGGGCCNNGCCACCATGATGATCATGGGCGAGGTCTGCACCCGCGCCTGCACCTTCTGCAACATCGCCACCGGCAAGCCGCCCGAGGCGCTCGACGCCTTCGAGCCGGGGCGGGTGGCCCACGCGGTCGAAAAGCTGGGGCTGAACCACGTGGTCATCACCTCGGTCGACCG
>JAGRMS010000251.1 GCA_020441135.1 Pseudooceanicola sp. | reverse complement strand
CCGGCCATGACAGCGACGCCGACACCATCCTGGGGTTGGACGCCGGGGCCAACGATTACGTCACCAAGCCGTTCAAGTTCCCGGTCCTGCTGGCCCGCATCCGCGCCCAGTTGCGCCAGCACGAGCAGAGCGAAGATGCCGTGTTCCAGCTGGGGCCCTATACCTTCAAGCCTGCGATGAAGATGCTGGTCACGTCGGAGGACAAGAAGATCCGGCTGACCGAGAAAGAAACAAACATCCTCAAGTTCCTCTACCGCTCGAACGACGGGGTGGTGGCGCGGGATGTGCTTCTGCACGAGGTCTGGGGATATAACGCGGGCGTCACCACGCACACGCTGGAGACTCACATCTACCGCCTGCGTCAGAAGATCGAGCCCGATCCTTCGAACGCGCGGCTGCTGGTGACGGAGAGCGGCGGCTATCGCCTGGTGGCGTGAAAAGATCCGACGCGTGATCAAGATTACAGTAACCGAATCGGTTTACAGCTAGGGTCAAGTCATCCCGTCGCATATCCGGGTCATGATATGCTCCTCCCTGTTGGACTGGCCGGGCCTTGTGCCCGGCCTTTTTTCTCGGCAGACCGTTCGCAAAGGGGAGTGCGGGATGCGTTGGATCGTCCGGATCGTGGCCGTTCTGCTGCTGTTGGCGATCGCCGTTCCGGCTGGCTTTCGGCTGGCTGCCGCGCTGCGCGAGACCGGGGCGGAATTGCCCAATGGCGGGCGGCTGGTCGAGACCGCGACGGGGCGCGTCTTCGTGATCGAGTCGGGCACAGGTCCGGCAGTGCTGTTCCTGCATGGCACCGGGGCCTGGTCAGCGCTGTGGCAGCCGACGCTCGCGGCCGTGGCGGCGGGCGGATACCGCGCGATTGCCTTCGACCTGCCGCCGTTCGGATTTTCGGACCGGGCGGCAAACGGGGATTATGCGCGGGCGGCGCAGGCGGAACGGATCCTTGCCCTGTTGCAGGCACTGGAGGTGCGACCGGTGCTGGTGGCGCATTCCTTCGGCGCAGCGCCGGGGGTGGAAGCGGTGATGACCGCGCCCGACGCCTTTGCCGGGCTTGTGGTGGTGAATGGCGCGGTGGGGCTGGGCGACCATGAGCGCGCGCGCAAGTTGCCGTGGTTGCTGCGCCCCCTGTGGCTGCGCGAGACCGTGGTGGCGATGACGGCGACGAACCCCTTGATGACTCGGCGGTTGCTGGCGGGGTTGCTGGCGGTCAAGGAGACGGCGACGCCAGAGGTGGTGAGGCTGCTGCAACGCCCGATGACTCGGGACGGCAGCACGCGGACCTTCGCAGAGTGGCTGCCGGTGCTGTTGGTGCCCGAACGTGACGCTCTTGGCACCCGTCCTGAGAAATGGTCGGGGCTTGCTCCCGGAACAGAGCTCATCTGGGGCGACGCCGATACGGTGACTCCGCTGGCGCAGGGCGAGGTGCTGGCGGCGCTGGCCCCGCAGGCGCGGCTGGCGATGTTGAAGGGTGTCGGGCATATTCCGCAGGTCGAGGCGCCGGGCGCATTCCGCGAGGCGTTGCTGGCGGCGCTCGGACGGATCGCGCAGCGGTGACGGTTGGCCTGTTCCTGATTGCGGCGACCTCGGCCCTGTTCTTTGCGCTGGGGATCGTGATGGCTCCTTTCGGGCTGCGGCGGCTGGGGGCGCTGTCGGGGGCAGCGATCAGCGTGCCGACCAGTGCGGTGCTGCTGCTGGCGTTGTCTCCGGTCACGGTGGACTGGGTGCATTGGGAGACGTCCAGCGCGATGATCTTCGCGGCGGGCGGGCTGTTCTATCCGGCGGGTGTGACGCTGCTGAACTTTGCCAGCAACCGGCGCCTGGGATCGAACCTGACGGCGGCGGTCGGCAATGTGACGCCGCTTTTCGCCATCGCGCTGGCGATGCTCTTCCTCGGGGAATCGCTGCGCTGGGCGCAGGTTGGCGGGCTGGTGGTGCTGTTTGCCGGGCTGGCAGTGATCGCCGCCGACAGGGTGCAGAGCCACCCGGGCGCGAGTCTCTGGCTGTTGGGCCTGCCACTGCTGGCGGCGGCATTGCGCGGCGGGGCGCAGCCGCTGATCAAGGCGGGGCTGGCGGGCTGGCCCGATGCCTTTGCGGCGGCGACGCTGGCCTATTGCGTCTCGGCCAGCGTTGTCCTGCTGGCTTTCCTGGTGCTGCCGAAAGTCGGCCCAACCCGGACGCTGGCAGGCGTCGGCTGGTTTGTGGCAATCGGCACGTCGAACGGGTTGGCGCTGCTGTTGCTCTACCTGGCGCTGTCGCAGAGCGCGGTGAGCCTGGTGGCGCCCGTGGTCGCGACGTTTCCGCTGATGACCTACGCGATCAACCGGCTGGTGCTGCGGCAACGGGATGCCTCGCTTCGCGGCATCGCTGGGATCGTGCTGACTGTCGTCGGGGTCGCCGTGCTGCTGGCGCTTTGAGCGGGATGCGGGTTTAACCCCGCCCGCAACGCGCCTATGGTTCGCGCGAACACGGAGACCTTCCCATGCCCTTCACGCTTGCCACCTGGAACATCAACTCTGTCCGCCTGCGCGAGCCGCTGGTGCTGAAGCTGCTGGCCGAGGAAGGCCCGGACGTGCTGTGCCTGCAGGAGTGCAAGTCGCCGTTCGAGAAGATCCCGGTCGAGGGGCTGCGGGCGCTGGGCTATACCCACATGATCGGGCGGGGGCAGAAGGGGTATAACGGCGTCGCCATCTTCTCGCGCCTGCCGATCGCCGAGGTTCATGCCGCTGACCATGCGAACCTGGGCCATGCGCGGCATATCGCGGGGCGGCTGGAGAATGGCGTCACCATCCACAACTATTATGTCCCGGCGGGCGGCGACGTGCCAGACCGGGCGGTGAACGAGAAGTTCGGACAGAAGCTGGATTACCTGACCGACATGCGCGATGCGTTCCATGCGGACCGGCCCGAGAAGGCGATCCTGGTGGGCGACCTGAACATCGCGCCGCGCGAGGATGACGTCTGGGATCACAAGAAACTGCTGAAGATCGTCAGCCACACGCCGGTTGAGGTCGAGCATCTGGCGCAGACGCAGGATGCGGGGAAATGGGTCGACATAACGCGGCAGGACATCCCCGAGGGGCTGCTCTATTCCTGGTGGTCCTATCGGGCAGCGGACTGGGATGCGGCGGACAAGGGGCGTCGGCTGGATCACGTCTGGGCGACGCCGGACATCGCCAATGCGGCGCATTCCAGCCGGGTGCTGCGCGCGGCCCGGGGCTGGGAACAGCCGTCGGACCACGCGCCGGTGTTTGCGACCTTCGACCTGTAAGGCCCTAGCGGCCCACGAGGTGGGCGCATTCCGGCACCGGGGTGATCGCGGTGCCGTCCTTGAGGAACTGGAAGAGGTTGTCGCAGGTCAGATCGCCCATCGCGCGGCGCGTCTCGTTCGTGGCGCTGCCGACGTGCGGCTGGAGCGTCACGTTTTCCATCCCGAAAAGCGCCGACGGAACCTTCGGTTCCTCTTCGAAGACGTCGAGACCGGCGCCGCCGAGGCGGCCTTCCTGAAGCGCCTTGACCATCGCCGCCTCGTCCACGACAGAGCCGCGCGCGACGTTGACCAAGATGCCTTCCGGCCCCAGCGCATCAATCACCTGGGCGCTGACGATGTGCTTCGTCTCGGGCCCACCGGGGGTGATGCAGATCAGCACGTCGCTGTCCCGTGCCATCTCGGTCAGGTCGGGATAGTATTTGTAGGGCACGTCCTTCTTCGAGCGCGAGTGGTAGACCGGGGTCGCGCCAAAGACGGCCAGCCGGTCGGCAATCGCCTGCCCGATCCGGCCAAGGCCGAGAATGCCGACGGTGCGGCCCTGCGTCGAGGACGTCAGGGGCGTCGCGCCCTCACGCTCCCATCGGCCGTCGCGCACATAGCGGTCGTAGGCGGGCAGCTTGCGGGCGGTGGCAAACCACAGCAGGATGGCGGTGTTCGCGACCTCGTCGTTCAGCACGTTGGGCGTGTGGGTGACGATGATGCCCTTCTTCGCCGCGTGGGCCGCGTCGATGGAGTCGTAGCCGACACCGAAGGACGACACGATTTTCAGGTTCGGTAGGGCATCCATCACCGCCGTCTCGATCCCCGCCGTGGTACAGCAGTAGGCGATCTTCGGTGCCATCTCGGCCAGGAAGGCCGCGCGATCCGCCCCCGAGGGGAGCGGATGCACGGTGAATTGCTCGGCCAGACGCTCGCTCATCCGCGGGGTGGCCTTGCCGACAAGCAGCAGGTCGGGCTTGCTCATGTGTCGGCCACCACGGTCTGGCGCTGCTTGCCGAGGCCGTCGATGGTCAGTTCCATCACGTCGCCTTCCTTGAGGAAGACCGGCGTCGGCTTGATGCCGAGGCCGACGCCCGGCGGCGTGCCGGTGGCGATCACGTCGCCCGGATGCAGGGTGAACAGAGTCGACAGGTGCGCGATGATCTGTTCGACGGTGAAGATCATGGTCGAGGTGTTGCCGGTCTGGCGCCGCTGGCCGTTGACGTCCAGCGCCATCGCCAGCTTCTGCGGGTCGGCAACCTCGTCGCGCGTCACCATCCAGGGGCCGGTCGGGCCGAAGGTGTCGCAGGACTTGCCCTTGGTCCACTGGCCGGTCAGCTTGGTCTGGAAGTCACGTTCGGACACGTCGTTGATGATGCAGTAGCCCGCCACATGCTTCAGCGCGTCGGCTTCGGAGACGTATTTCGCCTTGGTGCCGATCACCACGCCCAGCTCGATCTCCCAGTCGGTGGTCTTCGAGCCGCGCGGCATTGCCACGGTGTCGTTCGGTCCGATGATCGCCGAGGTCGCTTTCATGAACAGGATCGGATGCTCGGGAATCTTGGCGCCGGTCTCGGCCGCGTGGTCCGAATAGTTCAGACCGATGCAGCACATCTTGCCGATGCCGCCGACGCAGGGGCCAAAGCGCGGGTTGCCCGAAACCGCCGGAAGCGAGGCCGGGTCGATGGCGCGCAGCTTGTCCAGCGAGGCGTCCGACAGGGTCGCGCCGGTGATGTCCGTGACATGGGCCGAAAGGTCGCGCAGCGTGCCTGCGCTGTCGATCAGACCGGGTTTCTCCTGCCCCGCATCACCGTAACGGACGAGTTTCATTGGCGCGTTCCTCCTGATTGCCTGCCGGACCGGCCAGTTGCGGATTCCGGTATACCATTTTGTTGACTCTGGCTTAGCGCGGGGCGATTGAAAAGGCCAGCGCCGAACCGCGATGGCGCCATCGGGAGGGAAGACATGCGGATACTGATTCTGGGCGCCGGCGGAATGATCGGCCAGAAACTTGCCGCGCGGATCGCGCGCGACGGCTTTCAGGGGGCACCCGCCGAGGTGATCGCCCACGACATGGGCTTTCCGCCCTCGCCTGCGCCGGTCGCACGCCAGATCGTCGGCAGCGTTACCGATCCCGGCATCATGAAAACCCTGGCGGCGGAGCGGCCCGATGTGGTGTTCCACCTTGCCTCGATCGTGTCGGGCGAGGCCGAGATGGATTTCGACAAGGGCTGGCAGGTCAACATGTTCCCCTGCTGGGAGCTGTTGCAGGCGCTGCGGGCGGAACATGAGGCGAGCGACGGCAGCTATCGCCCGCGGATCGTGTTCACCTCGTCCATCGCCGTCTTTGGCGCACCTTTCCCCGATGTCTTCGACGACGAGTTCCTGACCGCGCCGCTGACGTCCTATGGCGCGCAGAAGGTGATCTGCGAACAGATGATCAACGACTTTTCCCGCAAGGGCTTCGTCGATGGCGTCTCGGTCCGGCTGCCGACCATCTGCGTGCGGCCCGGCAAGCCGAACAAGGCGGCCTCGGGCTTTTTCTCGGGCATCATCCGCGAGCCGCTGAACGGACAGGAGGCGATCCTGCCGGTGGCCGATACGGTCAGCCACATGCACGCCTCGCCCCGGTCCGCCGTCGGCTTCCTGCTGAAGGCGGCGGAGATGGAGACGGATGTGCTGGGCGCACGGCGTGCGTTGAACATGCCGGGCGTCGCCTGCACTGTGGCCGAACAGATCGAGGCGCTGCGCGATATCGCCGGGAACAATGTTGTCGCGCTGATCAAGCGCGAGCCCGATCCGTTGGTGGAGCGCATCGTCGCCGGCTGGCCGCGCCGCTATACCTTTGAACGATCGAAGGCCCTGGGGTTCCAGGCCGAAGCCACGTTCCACGACATCGTGCGCACCTACATCGAAGAAGACCTCAACCGCTGACCTTCCCGGAGTTTCCCAAACCATGCTGCCCTTCATTCGCCTGGACGCCGACGACAACGTCGTCACCGCCACCCGTGCGCTGGAAGCCGGGACCGACATCGAGGGCGTGCCGACCCGCGCGCTGATCCCCTCGGGCCACAAGATCGCCACGCGGGCGATCCCCAAGGGCGAAATGGTGCGCAAGTATGCGCAATTCATCGGTCTGGCGTCCGAGGACATCGCGGCGGGCGACCATGTGCATGTGCATAACGTGGCCTTCCGCAACACCGACATGGAGTACGAGTTCGGCACCGACATGCGTCCCGTGACGCCCGCGGCGGTGCCCGACACCTTCATGGGTTACAAACGCGCCAACGGGTCGGTGGGGACGCGCAACTACATCGCCATCGTCACCTCGGTGAACTGCTCGGCCACCGCCGCGCGGCGGATCGCCGACGCCTTCGGGCCGGAGGAGCTGGCGGCCTATCCCAATGTCGACGGCGTGGCGGCCTTCGTGCATGGCACGGGCTGCGGCATGGCGGGGTCGGGCGAGGGGTTCGAGGCGCTGCAACGGGTGATGTGGGGCTATGCGCGCCATCCCAACAACGGCGGCGTTCTGATGGTCGGCTTGGGATGCGAGATGAACCAGATCGACTGGCTGCTCGACGCCTACCAGCTGAAGCAGGGGCCGACCTTCCAGACGATGAACATCCAGAACGTCGCGGGCCTTCAGAAGACCATCGAGTTGGGCATCCAGAAGGTTCGCGCGATGCTGCCGATCGTGAACGAGGCACGGCGCGAGCCGTGCCCGGCGTCGTCGCTGAAGGTCGCCCTGCAATGCGGCGGGTCGGACGCCTGGTCGGGGATCACGGCCAACCCGGCGCTGGGCTATGCCTGCGACCTGCTGGCGGCGCAGGGGGGGACGGGCGTGCTGGCCGAGACGCCCGAGATCTACGGCGCCGAACACCTGCTGACGCGGCGCGCGGTGGACCGCAAGGTGGGCGACAAGCTGGTCGGGCTGATCCGCTGGTGGGAGGATTATACCGCCCGCAACAAGGGGTCGATGGACAACAACCCGAGCCCCGGCAACAAGAAGGGCGGCCTGACGACGATCCTGGAAAAGTCGCTGGGCGCGGCAGCGAAGGGCGGCACCTCGCCGCTGACGGGCGTCTACAAGTATGCCGAGCCGGTGACGGCGAAGGGCTTCACCTTCATGGATTCGCCGGGCTACGACCCGGCGAGCGTGACGGGACAGATCGCGGGCGGCTGCAACGTCGTGGTGTTCACCACGGGGCGCGGCTCTGCCTTTGGGTCCAAACCCGCGCCGACGATCAAGGTGGCGACCAACTCCGAGATGTATGGCCGCATGACCGACGACATGGACGTCAATGCGGGCGACATGCTGACGGCGGGGGTCACGCTCGAGGCGAAGGGGCGCGAGATCTACGAGCTGATCCTGCGCGTCGCCTCGGGCGAGGAGAGCAAATCGGAACGGCAGGGCCTGGGCGACTACGAGTTCGTGCCCTGGCAGATCGGCGCCGTGATGTAGAGGGCGCGCGAGCGGGCGCAAAATTCTTCGAAGAATTTTGCCAAGAATTTTCGAAAATTCTTGGCGCCCGGCCTTGCGGTTGCGCTCAGTCGCCAAGCACCAGCACGTCGCCGGGCGCGATGGACAGGACCACCTCGTCGCCCGCGCGCGGCAGGTCCGCCCCAGCGCGGTTGAAGCTGTCAAGCGAGACCAGCGTGCCGCCGACATCCACCTTCATCCGGATCACCGCGCCGAGGAAATGCACCTCGGCGATGCGGCCCTTCAGGCCGATCTCGCCCGGGTGGTCGCCCCGATGCAGCGCCTCGGGGCGGAAGGCCAGCGAGACCGTCGCGCCGTTCGGCTGGGCCAGTTTGCGGCCGAGGACAAGGCTCTGCCCGCCTGCGATGACATGGCCGCTGGTGGCGTCCTCCACACGGCCCTCGATCTGGTTCAGCGTGCCGACGAAGGAGGCGACGAAGCGCGTCGCGGGGCGGTTGTAGATCTCGACCGGGGTGCCGACCTGGTCGGCGCGGCCCTTGTGCATCACGACGATGCGGTCGGACATCGACAGCGCCTCTTCCTGGTCGTGCGTGACGTAGATCGTGGTGATTCCGAGTTTCTGCTGGATCGCGCGAATCTCGGACCGCAGCGACACCCGGATCTGCGCATCGAGCGCCGAGAGCGGTTCGTCCAGCAACAGCACCTGCGGCTGGATCGCCAGCGCGCGGGCGAGCGCGACGCGCTGCTGCTGGCCCCCCGAGAGCTGGAAGGGGTAGCGCGCGCCGAGGTCGGGCAGGCCGATGATCCCCAGCATCTCGGCCACCCGCGCGTCGATCTCCGCCCGGGGCTTGCCCGCGACCTTCATGCCAAAGCCGACATTTTGCGCCACGGTGAGGTTCGGGAACAGTGCGTAGGACTGGAACACCATGCCGATGTTGCGCTGGTTCGGGCGCAGGTTCACCACGTCGCGCCCGTCGATGCGGATGCTGCCCGAGGTCGGCGTCTCGAACCCCGCGACCATGCGCAGGGTCGTGGTCTTGCCGCA
>JAGRMS010000250.1 GCA_020441135.1 Pseudooceanicola sp. | reverse complement strand
CGACGGCGGCGTCGACGGCGGCGTCGAGCGTGGCCCCGGAGAGCTGCCAGGTGCCAAGGCCGATCTGCGGGATCAGCGCGCCATTGGCGGGCACGAGCGGGACGGGCGTTTCGATCATCGAGGGTTCCTTTCTCGGTATTCTCCGGCGGGGGGCGCTATCGGCCTTGCCTTCGCCGGTCGATGGCGGTTTGCTTGGGACCGCCAGGGGTCTGTCAAACACGGAATTCCGTGCCCTGAGCCAGCCGGGATCACCTTATGCGCGCACGTCAGCTTGAAGTTTTCTGCATGTTGATGCGGTGTGGCACGGTGACGGGCGCGGCGGCGATGCTCAACATCTCGCAGCCGGCGCTGAGCCAGATCCTGCTGCATGCCGAAGACCAGCTGGGCTTCAAGCTGTTCAACCGGGTGCGGGGGCGGCTGGTGCCGACGCAGGAGGCGGAAGAGCTTTATCCCGAGGCGGAGCGCATCTTTTCCGAGCTGGGCGCACTGCGGCGCCGGACGCGCGATATGCGCTTTGGCCGGACGGGCCTGGTGCGCATGGGCGCCTCGGCGCCGCCGTCGATGGCCATCGTGCCCAAGGCGCTGGCGCTGTTCCGCGAGGCGCATCCCGATATCGTGGTGCGTTCGCTGATTGCGCCGATGCTGAACGTGGTCGACCTGGTGCGCAACGGCGACATCTCGCTGGGCATCGTGATGAACAACATGTCCCACCACGACCTGGACGTCGAGCTGGTGGGGCAGGTGGACCTTGTCTGCCTGCTCCCGGCGGATCACCGCCTGGCGCGCGCGGAGAGCATCGGCTTCCCGGACCTGGTGGAAGAGACGCTGATTTCCTACCGCGCCGACACCTTGCCCGCGCGCCTGCTTTCGGCCGCCGCCGAAGCGGACAACCTCGAGTTCAGCCCGTCCATCGAGATCGACGTCTCGATGACGGCGCTGCCCTTCGTGCGGGGCGGGCTGGGCGTTGCCATCGTCGACGGGTTGCTGCCCTGGGACCAGTTCCCCGACATCGTCTCGCTGCCGGTGCGGCCGAAGATCACGGTGCCTATCGCCTTTCTGACCAGCAAGGACCGGCCCCTGACCGGCGGGACGGCGCTGATGCGGGACTACCTGCGCGAGGCCTGCGTGTCGCTTGGGCTGGGCCGGCGGGGCAACTGAGCGCCCGCCGGCGCGATCCGTCACAGCACGACCTCGGGCAGATCGGGATAGCGCAGGCGCAGCCTGGCGAAGGCCGCGGCAACATCGCCGGCGTCGGATGGGTCGGGCGCCGGGGTTTCCCCGATTTCGCGGAAGATCGCGTGCTTGATGAAGTAGCGCCAGTTCACCGGCAGCGCGGCGAGGATGCGGGTCAGGGCGTCGTAGCGGGCCGTTGTCCAGACGGTCTCGTAGGCGATCCGGTTGCCGCAGTAGCCGGTCTCGGCTGCGCGGGTCCGCCGGATTTCGGCCTGCGCGCCGGCGGTCGCGGCGGTGTCGACCGCCCCGGCGGCATCGAGGGCGACCCCGTAATGGCGGCGCGCGTGTTCCGCCGTGACGAAGCCGCGGCGAATGTCGGCCAGAACCTCGTCCAGGGGGCGTTCCAGCGGGTCGCCATAGCCGCCCGCGCCGGGGCCGCGCAGGCGGATCACGTCGCCCGGTTCGCAGGGCACGATGTCGATGGACCCGAGCTCTTCGGGGGACGGTCCGTCCGGGTTGCGGGTGAAGGTGGAGTGTGCGCCCGCCTTGCCCCCGGCGAGACCCCAGGCGGCAAAGCGCGAGCGGTCGCGGTTGCGGGCCGTGACCATGGACTGGGGCGCGTGCAGGCGGAACTCCATCTCGAGCGCGGAGCCGCCGCGATACCGGCCCGGCCCGCCGGAGTCGGTGACCAGCCCGTAACGCAGGATGTCGATGGGGACTTCGGCCTCGTTGATCTCGACCGGGGTGTTCTTGAGGAACGACATGTTGGCGCCGCAGCCTTCGGCCCCGTCGGCGCCGGGGCCGCCGCCCGCACCGCCGCCCACCGGCCCGATCGAGGCCATGACGGGGCGCCCGTCGCGGGTCGAGGTGCGGACATTGAGGATGGACAGCCCGTTGCCGGGCGAGGCGGGCATCCGGTCGGGCACGATGCGGGCAAAGGCGCCAATCACGGCGGTCTGCGCGAGGTTGGACAGCAGGCTGCGCATGCCGACGGCGGCGGGCTTGACCGGGTTCACCACCGACCCTTCGGGCAGGATGGCGCGCACCGGCCTGACGAGACCGAAGTTCAGCATCACCGTCGGGTCGAGGCAGGCCAGCGCATAGACCACGCCCACCATCGCCAGCGAGTGGCGGGGATAGCCGCCGGTCGGCATGTTCAGCGACGAGACGAGCTGCGGGTCGGAGCCGGTATAGTCGACCTCCATCTCGTCGCCCTTGATGCGCAGGGTGACGCAGATCCGCACGGGATAGCCGCCGGTTTGATCCTCGTCGGCGTAGTCGGCGAAGAAATGCTCGCCGTCCGGCAGATCGCGGATGATCGCGCGCGACTGCGCCTCGGCGTAGTCGAGCAGGCCGTCGAGGCCCTGTCTGAAACCGTCCGGGCCGAAGCGGGCGATGATCTCCTGCATCTTGCGCACGCCCACTTCGGTGCAGGCGATCTGCGCGAGAAGGTCGCCGTGGTTCTGCTCGGGCAGGCGCACGTTGGTCTCGATCAGCGCCATCAGGTCTTCGTTCAGCCTGCCGTCGCGCATCAGCCGCATCGGCGGGATGCGCAGGCCCTCCTGGTGAACCTCGGTCAGCGTGCGCGACAGCGAGGCCGGCACCGCGCCGCCGACATCGGTGTTGTGGATGTGGTTGCCGACGAAGCAGATCAGCCGACCCTCGTGAAACACGGGCCGCCACATGTGCAGGTCGGGCGCATGGGTGGCGACAAAGCCGGAGTAGGGGTCGGAGACCACGCAGATGTCGCCGTCGCGGTAGTCGAACCGCTTGATCACGCGCGAATAGTCGAGGCCGGTGTACCAGGTGGCGCCCATGGTGACGGGCGAGGCGACGGTCAGCCCTTCGGCCGACAGCACCTGGCACGAGAAGTCCTCGGTCTCCTTCACGAAGGTCGAATGCGCGGTGCGCATCAGGGTATAGCCCATGCTTTCGGCCGCGGCGGCGCAGAAGTTGGCGAGAACCTGAAGCCTTGCGGGGGATGTGCCGGACATGATCACGCTCCTTCGGTGATGCGCAGGTTGGCGAAACGGTCGACACGAACGTGGAAGCCGGGCGGGACAACCGTGGTGCTGTCGTCCTGGAGCACCACCGCCGGGCCGTCGAAGCGGTGGCCCGGCACCAGGTCGGCGCGGCGGTAGAGGCCGATGTCGCGCTCGGCCCCGTCGATGCGGATCGGGACGTGCCGGATCGGTTCGGCGATGGCGTCGGTTTCGGGCAGGTCGGGCAGCACCGGCTTGCCGGTCGGGCCGGACACCACCAGGCGCAGGGCGACGATCTGGATCGCCGCGGTGTCGTCGGCGTGACCGTAGAGGCGCGCGTGTTCGGCATGGAAGGCCGCCGCCAGCGCCGCGCCGTCACCGGACAGCATGTCGGGCGTCACCGGGGTCTCGATCTCGAAGCTCTGCCCGCGATAGCGCATCTCAGCCGAATACTGGAGGATATGCGTGCCCTTGTGGCCCTGCTCGTCGTGCAGCCAGTGCAGCGCCTGCGTCTCCATCCCGGCGAACCGCCTGGAAAGGTCCGGCAGCAGGGACGGTTCCAGGTCGGCGTAGATCGTCTGGACGAAATCGTTCTTCATGTCGGCGATCAGCCCGCCAAGCGCCGACAGCACGCCGGGGGTCGTCGGCACCACCACCTCGCGCATGTGGAGTTCGCGGGCGAGGAAACAGGCCATCATCGGGCCGGCGCCGCCGAAGGCCAGCATCGAGTAATCGCGCGGGTCGATGCCGAAGCGCGAGATCAGGCCCGAGACGCCGGCAAACATCGAGGACACGGCGATCTCGATGATCGCCTCGGCGGTTTCCTCGACGCCTTGCCCGATGGCGTCGGCCAGCGGCGCGATGGCGGCGCGGGCGCGGTCCGCATCGACGGTCACGGTGTCATAGCCAAGGCCGGAATGGCCGACGAGGCCCAGCGTCACGAAGGCGTCGGTGATGGTCGGCCGCTCGCCGCCCTTGCCATAGCAGGCCGGGCCGGGCGTGGAGCCGGCGCTTTCGGGTCCGACGCGCAGCACGCCCTGCCGGTCGACCCAGGCGATGGAGCCGCCGCCCTCGCCGATGGAGGAGACCGAGACCGAGGGGATGAAGATACGGAAATCGCCGATCTGCTCGCCGGTGCCGAAGGCCGGCTTGCCATCGGTGATCACCGCCACGTCGGCCGAGGTGCCGCCGATGTCGAGGCTGAGGCAATTGCCGATGCCGCACATCCCGGCCACATAGGCCGCCCCGATCACCCCCGAAGCGGTGCCGGACAGGATCATGTCGACGCAGCGGCTCTTGCCTTCCTCGGCCGTCATCAGCCCGCCGTTCGACTTGGTGAGGCGCGGCTCGGGCGTGACGCCGACGGCTTTCAGCGCCGCCTGGAGCCGGGTCAGGTAATGGGCGACACGCGGCTGGACATAGGCGCCGATGACCGCGGTGATCGTGCGTTCGTATTCGCGGATGATCGGCCAGGTGCCGGACGACGGGAAGACGGGCAGGCCGGTCTCTTCCGCGACGATGCGGGCGGCGGTGTCCTCGTGCGCCGGGTTGCGCCAGGCGTGGAGGAAACCGATCACCACGCCTTCGGCCCCCGCGTCGCGCGCGGCGCGGGCGGCGCTGCGCAGCGCGGCTTCGTCCAGCGGCGCGGTCTCTGTTCCCTGCGCGTTCAACCGGCCCGGAATGCCCCAGACCATGTCGCGGGGGATCAGCGGCTCGGGCCGCTTCGACAGCAGGTTGTACATGTCGGGGATCTTCAGCCGCTCCAGTTCGAGCACGTCGCGGAAGCCCTCGGTGGCGAAGAGCGCGAGCTTCAGCCCCTTGCGCTGGATCACCGTGTTGATGCCGACCGTGGTGCCGTGGGTGAAGTAGGAAATCTCTGCCGGGGTGATGCCGTACAGCTCGCCCGCGCGGGCGATGCCGCGCGTGACCTCGGCGCCGGGGTCGTCGGGGCGCGAGAAGACCTTGAGGCTGCGGATCTCGCCGGTCTTTTCGTCGAGAAAGGCGAAATCGGTGAAGGAACCGCCGATATCGACACCAACACGATAGCTCATTCAGGTCTCCGGGCGTCATGGGGCACTGGCTTGTGCCCGAGTTTAGAGACTGCGGTGCCGGTGGCATCGCAGGGGGTGATGTCAGGGCCGGGGTGTCAGACCTCGGCGCGCTCCGGCTCTGCCATCTGCGCTTCGGCGTGATGGCAGGCGGCGCTCTGCCCCGGCGCGATGCTGCGCAGGGGCGGGATTCGGGCCGAACATTCGGCGGTGGCGCGCGGGCAGCGCGGGGTGAAGTGGCAGCCCGGCGGCGGGTTCAGCGGCGAGGGGATCTCGCCGCTGATCGGCTTGACCTCCATCAGCACCTCGCCCTCGGCGGCGATCCGCGGCACGGAATCGAGCAGCGCGGCGGTATAGGGGTGCGTGGGCCGGGTGAAGACCTGCCGCGTCTCGCCCAGCTCGACGATGCGGCCGAGATACATCACCGCCACCCGGTCCGAGACATGGCGCACCACCGAGAGGTCGTGGCTGATGAAGACGCAGGTGAGGTTCAGTTCGCGCCGCAGTTCGAGGAACAGGTTGATGACCTGCGCCTGGATCGACACGTCGAGCGAGGCGACGGGTTCGTCGCAGATCAGCAGCTTGGGGTTCATCGCGAGCGCGCGGGCAATGGCGATGCGCTGGCGCTGCCCGCCCGAGAACTGGTGCGGGTAGCGTCCGGCCAGCGTCGGGTCGAGACCCACGCGCGAGAACCACTTTTCCACATGGGCACGGGACTCGGCGCGGCTGACGATGCCATGGGCGATGGGGCCTTCGGCCACCGCGTCGCCGACCTTCATGCGCGGGTCGAGCGAGGCGAAGGGATCCTGGAACACGGTCTGAACCGCGGTGGTGATCTTGCGGCCATCTTCCATCACCTTCTGGCCGTCCACCGTGACCGCGCCCGAGGAGGGGGCGTAGATCCCGGCGATGACGCGCCCCAGCGTGGACTTGCCGCAGCCGGATTCGCCGACCAGGCCAAGCGTCTGCCCCTTGGCCAGCGTCAGCGACACGCGCGAGACGGCGGTGAGCGACGGCGGCGGCGGCTTGCGCATGGCGCCGCGCACGATCCGTTCGCCCATGGTCAGGCGCGGCCCGAAGATCTTCGAGACGTTGTCGATGGTGAGATAGGTGTCGGTCGCGCCGCTCATGCCGTTGCGCCCTCGTGGTCAGGCTGGGTCAGCGGATGCACGCAGCGCCAGCTGCGTCCGCCCTGTTGCACGAGCTCCGGCACCGCGGTGCAGGCGGCATCGGCGCGGGGGCAGCGCGGGGCGAAGGCGCAGCCCGGCGGCAGCGACAGCATCGACGGCATCGAGCCGGGGATCTGGCGCAGCATCTCGCCGGGGCGGGTGGCATGGGGCATCGAATCGAGCAGCCCGCGGGTATAGGGGTGGATCGGGTTGCGCAGCACCTCTGCCGCGGTCCCCGTCTCGACGATCCGCCCGGCATACATCACCAGGATGCGCGAGGCGATGCCCGAGACCACGGCGAGGTCATGGCTGATCCAGATCATCGCCACGCCGAATTCGCGGGCGAGCATCTTCATCTCGGTCACGATCTGCGCCTGGATCGACACGTCGAGCGCGGTGGTCGGCTCGTCCGCGACGATCACCTTGGGGCGGTGCAGCAGGGCGATGGCGATGGCCACCCGCTGACGCATCCCGCCCGAAAATTCGTGGGGATAGGACTTCAGCCGTGCGCGCGCCGAGGGGATGCCGACCCGTTCCAGCGCCTCGGTGCAACGGTCCTCGGTGGCCTTGGGCGACAGGCGTTCATGCGCCGACAGCGCGAGGCCCATCTGTTGCCCGATGGTCAGCAGCGGATTCAGCGTGGCGATCGGATCCTGGAAGATCATCGCGATCTCGCGCCCCCTGCGACGGCGCAGTTCGCCGCGCGACATGCCGACCAGTTCGCTTCCGTTCAGCCGGACCGATCCGCCGGTGATCCGGCCGGGCGCGTCGATCAGGCCCAGCAGCGAGAAGCCCGTCACGCTTTTGCCCGAGCCCGATTCCCCGACAAGACCGATGATCTCGCCCTCGTCCAGCGAGAAGGACACATCGTTGACCGCCCGGACGGTCCCGGCGGCGGTGAAGAATTCCGTCCGCAGGTCGCGGACCTCCAGAACGGCGGTCATCGGCGCAGCCTCGGGTTCAGCTGGTCGCGGATCTGGTCGCCGACGATGTTGATGGCCATGATCAGCAGGATCAGCATCAGGCCCGGATAGACCGAAATCCAGTAGCGCCCGCTCATCATGTAGGCGAAGCCGTTGGAGATCAGCATCCCCAGCGACGGTTCGGTGACGGGCAGGCCCAGGCCGAGGAAGGACAGCGTCGCCTCGAGCGAGATCGAAGAGGCGATCTGCACGGTTGCCACCACGATCAGGGGCGGCGCGCAGTTGGGCAGCAGGTGGCGGAAGATGACGCGGCGGGCCGACAAGGGCGTCGCCAGCGCAGCCTCGACGTAATCCTTGCGCCGCTCGGCCGTTGCCGCGCCATAGGCGGTGCGGGCAAAGTAGGCGTATTGCGCCGCGACCAGCGCGGTGACGAGCTGCGCCTTGCCCTGTCCCAGCAGTGCCGACAGCACAAGCGCCAGCAGGATCGCCGGGAAGGACAGTTGCAGGTCGACGATCCGCATGATGACGGATTCGATCCAGCCGCCGACATAGGCGGCCAGCACGCCGACGGTCGCGCCGATGGTGAGGGCGATGAAGCCGGCGGCGAGGCTGATCTGGATCGAGATGCGCAGCCCGTAGAGGATCGCCGACAGCAGGTCGCGCCCCTGCGCATCGGTGCCGAGGATGTGGACATAGCCCCCCGATCCGACATGGCCGGGCGGCCGGCGGGCATCCATCAGCGACAGCGTTTGCAGGTTGTAGGGGTCTTGCGGCGCGATGAACGGCGCGAAGAGCGCCACGAAGGCCAGCAGCAGCGTGACGGCGAGGGCGACCGTGGCGAAGCGGTTGCGCCGGAACTCGCGCCAGAACAGCACGATCGGCGGCGTCGCCTTGCCGGGCGCCGGGGTGGTGGGGGCCGGTCCGGTCATGCGCTTTGCCTTCCGCTGCGGATTCTCGGGTCGATTGCGGCAAAGACCAGGTCGACGGTGAAGTTGATCATCACGAAGAGAAAGGCCGTGAGCACGAGATAGGCGACCATCACGGGGCGGTCGAGCACGGTGATCGAGTCGATGATGAGCTTGCCGACACCGGGCCAGGAAAAGATCGTCTCGGTGACGACGGCGAAGGCCAGGGTCGAGCCAAGCTCCAGCCCGAAGACGGTGATGATCGGGATCGAGATCAGCTTGAGCACATGGCGGCGCAGGATCGTCGCCTCGGACAGCCCGGCGGCGCGGGCGAATTTCACGGTGTCCGACAGCATCGCCTCGCGCGTGCCGGCGCGGGCCAGGCGGATCATCATGGCGAGCTTGAACAGGGCGAGGTTGAGCGCGGGCAGCACGATATGACTCAGCCCGTTCAGGGTCAGGAAGCTCCACGGCACGCCGAAGACCGTCACCGTCTCGCCCCGTCCGCCGGCGGGCAGGATGCCGAGCGAGACCGCGAAGGTCAGGATCAGGATCAGGCCGACCCAGAACGAGGGCACGGAAAAGCCGAGGATCGACAGGCCCATGATCAGTTTCGACAGCAGGCTGTCGGGTTTCACGCCGGCGTAGATGCCGAGCGAGACGCCGACAACCGTGGCGAAGAGGATCGAGATCAGCACCAGTTCCAGCGTCGCGGGCAGGCGGCCGCCGATCAGTTCGAGAACGGGCATGTTGTAGACGAAGGAGCGTCCGAAATCGCCGTGCAGCAGGTTCCAGGCGAAGATGCCGTATTGCTTCCAGAGCGGCAGGTCGAGGCCCAGGCGCCGGATCACCTCTTCGCGCATGGCGATGGTGGCGTCGGGCGGAATGACGATATCGACGGGGTTTCCAACCGCGTAGACGCCGACAAAGACGATGACCGACATCACGGCCATCACCAGAATGGCTTGAAGGGCGCGTTGGACGATAAAGGCGAGCATCCGGTCGGAAGTCTCCGGTTGGGGAGGAAGGGGGCGCGGGTGTGCCGCGCGCCCCCGGGTTTTCTTACTTCTTCGGGTGGATCGGGTAGGCGAGCGTGTCGCCGTCCGTGCGCGGGGTGAAGTCGAGCGTGCCGGCCTTGGCGGCCCAGACCGATTGCAGCTGAACGATCGGGATCAGCACCTTGTCGGCGGCGGCGACTTCCATCGCGTTTTCAAGGATCGCGCGGCGCTTGGCTTCGTCCAGCTCGACCATGCCCGTCTCGATCAGCTTGTCGAGTTCGGCGTTGGAGTAGCTGATGCGGTTGAAGCCGCCCAGGCCCTTTTCCTTGTCCGGGGTGTGCATCTGGCCGCCCAGCGTATAGGTCGCCTCGCCGGTCAGGGTGCCCCAGCCGTTCATCGAGACGCTGTATTCGCCGCGCGACTGCGCCGGGAAGTAGACGGTGCGCGAGGTGGCGTTGACGTTGACCTTCATGCCGATCACGCTGAGCATCTGGCCCAGGCCCTGGCAGATCGCCGCGTCACCCGGCAGACGGTCGGAGGTGCAGTAGAGGTCGATCTCGAACCCGTCCGGGAAGCCTGCCTCGGCCAGCAGCGCCTTGGCGCCTTCGGGGTCGTAGACCGGCTTTTCCACCTTGTCCGAGTAGCCGAAGAAGCCCGGGGGCATCCCCTGGTCGGCCGGCTTGCCAAGACCCTCGAGCACGATCTCGACCATGGTTTCGCGGTCGATCGCCTTGTCGAAGGCCTGACGGACGCGGATGTCGGTCAGCGGGTTGGTCGGCAGGGCCGATCCGTCCTTGGCGCGCACGCCGGGCATCACGTCGGGCCGCTGGTCCAGCAGCAGGTTCATGATGTAGATGCCGTCGCCGAGGAAGGTATCGACGCTCGCGTCGTTCTTCAGCTGGAGATAGTCCGCCGACGAGACGTCGTTCACCAGGTCGACCTGTCCGGCCTTCAGCGCGGCAAGGCGGGACGAATCGTTCGGCATCTCCTTGCGGATCACCTTTTCCCAGGCCGAGGGGCCGCCCCAGTAGTCGTCGAACCGTTCCAGGACCAGGTCGCCCTTCGGCTCCCAGCTGACCAGCTTGTAGGGGCCGGTGCCGATGGCGGCCTTGCCGCTGTTGAAGCCCTCGGGCGCGGTTTCCGGCGTCGAGTAATCCGCCGCCGCCGTGTGGCTGACCACGAAGAGGCGGACGAAGTCGTAGGGCAGGGAGGGCGCGGGGCCGTCGGTGTGGATGTGGATGGTGTGCGGGTCGATGATCTCGACCTCTTTCACGCGGCGCACATAGATCGCCGTCGTGGTCGGCCCGGTCACGATGGGCGGGCGCGCGATCGAGAACTTGACGTCCTCGGCGGTGAAGTCGCTGCCGTCGTGGAACTTGACGCCCTCGCGCAGCTTGAACTCCCAGGTGTCGTCGTCGACGGGCTTCCATTCCGTCGCCAGCCCCGGCGCGATCTGGAGGTTCTCGTCGGCCCAGACCAGCGTGTCGAAGATATGCTTGGCCGCTTCGGCATGGGTGCCAAGCGCCGAGTAATGCGGGTCGAGCGATTCCGGCCCGCCGCGTACGCCGATGGTCAGGGTCTGGGCGCCCGCCATCCCGGCAACCAGGGCGATCAGCCCGGATATTGCCGTCATTTTCATATATGACATCTAGTTTCCCCTGTTGCTGCCGCTGCTTGATCGACCTGCGCGCTGCGGCCCGGCGCGCGATCCTGTGCATGCAGACTGTGCGTGCGGTAGGTCTGGCACGTCAAGGAAACGGACGATTTGAATTTGTTGTAGAGCCTTAAGTCGCGCTTATGCTCCCCGATCCGGCCGGTGGGGCGCGTGTCGAATTTCTTACAAGCAATTGATTTCGATAGGCAATGTGTTTCTTCACCGATGCGTTGCCCGGGTCCGCGCACCGGCGGAAAATATGTGCGGCAGTGCAGCATTCCGCATTGTCGCAAATTTAGGCAGTTTGCCGCCGCCCGGGCGGCGGCAAGAAAAAAGGCGGGCGGGGCCCTGTGCCCGCGCCCGCCCAGTGGGGGAGTATTCCCTTGTCCGGCTGCCCTAGTCCGGACGGCCGGCGGTCCGCGCGGGGTTTACCCAGGCTCCGACAGGCGCCGGCCGGACGGGTGCCTGATCGCGCAGGCGGCCCACGGCGGGGGTGTCGATATTGGCATGGGCGGCAATCAGTTCGGCGCCCGCAAGCTGGCAGTAGCGGCCCTGGCAGCGGCCCATGCTGGTCCGGCCCAGCGACTTGACCCGGTTCGCCTCGGCGCCGCCGTAGTCCGCCACGCTGCGCAGTTCGCCGGCGGTGACGCCTTCGCAGCGGCAGACGACCGTCGCGTCGGGCAGGGCGCGCAGGTGGGCGGCAGGCCAGGGAAAGGCGCGGGCGATGCCGTGGGCAAAGCGTTCGAGGGTCACGAGGCGTTTCAGGTCGGCAACCGGGTCGGGGGCGTTCAGGCCCAGATCCTGAAGGCAGGCGATGGCGGCCAGCCGCCCCGTCACCTCGGCCCCGTCGGCCCCGAGAATGCGCAGCCCGTCGCCGGCGAGGTAGACGCCCTCGGCGGCGCGGCCCAGCCGGTCGGACCGGGGCAGCCATTGCGCCCAGGTCTCGCTGTAGTCGAAGGCGCAGCCGGCGAGGCCCGCAAGCTGGGTCTCGGCGCGCAGGTGCCAGCCAAGGCCCACCATGTCGCATTCGGTGCGGCTTTCGACGCCCGAGGCCGAGGTCCAGCGGATCGCCGTGACGCCGCGCGCGTCGTTTTCGATCCGCTCGAGCGTCACGCCGGCATGGTAGAGGCGGCCGAGCCGCGCCCGCATGGCGACACCGCGCAGGGCCAGGGCCGGGCGGGCCAGCAGCCCGGCGGCCCCGGCGGCCTGGTCCCCGAGCGAGGCGGTGTCCAGCACCGCCGCCACGTCGGCCCCGGCCTTCAGAAGCTGCGTTGCCACCAGCGTCAGCAAGGGGCCCGATCCGGCGAGAACCAGCCGCTGTCCCAGCGCCACGCCCTGCGCCTTGAGCGCGATCTGCGTCGCGCCGAGGCTGTAGACCCCGGCGGCCTGCCATCCCGGCACCGGGGCCAGGCGGTCGGTTGCGCCGGTGGCGACGATCAGCCGGTCGTAAGGCACCACCTGGCGGCCTTCGGGGCGCAGCACGTTCAGCCCGTCCGCGTCGATGCCCAGCACCGCGCTTTGCGCCAGGTGCTCGACCTTGCCGCTTTCGACCAGCCCGTCGAACAGCGCATGCAGCGCGCGGGCCTTGGGCGCCTCGGACCCGTAGAGCGTTTCCGGCGGCCGGGTGAAACCGGGCGGCGGGCGGCGGTAGATCTGGCCGCCGGCGCGCGCGCCTTCGTCGATGACCACCGGCTTCAGGCCGGCGCCCACCAGGGTTTCGGCGGCGCGGATACCGGCAGGACCGGCCCCGACAATCGCGACGCGGGCGGTCATGGCCAGGTCTCCGGCGGTTGGGTGAGGATGTGCAGGCCGTCCGTCACCGGCGTCGAGCAGGCGCGCAGGCGGGGGCCGTCCTTCTGCCAGACCCAGCAGTCCTGGCAGGCGCCCATCAGGCAGAAGCCGGCGCGGGGTTCGGGGCCGAACTCGGACTGGCGCAGGGCCGGGACATTCGCAAGGATGGCTGTCAGCAGCGTATCGCCCGCAAGCGCGCTGGCCGGTTGCCCGTCGATCAGGAAACCGACCGGAGCGCGGCCGGTTTCGGCCAGGCGGCGGACGCGGGGGGACGGCGCCGGGGTCACTCGGCGGCCTCGCGGAGCGGTGCGGTTGCATCGGGCATGTCCGGGAAGCGCGCGCGGACCTCGGCCAGGGCGGCCGCCACACCCGCGGCGCCGCTGCGGCCGGCCATCCGGCGGAAGATCTCGGTCTTGGCGAAGAAGCGCCAGTGGATCGGCAGGCCGGCCAGGATTTCGGTCAGCAGGTCGTAGGCGTCCTTCGACCATTGGGCCTCGTACCCCTCGCGCTCGGCGCCGTAGTGGAAGGGCAGGGCGGGTGGCGGGAAGCCGGCCCGCCGTTCGGCGGTCGCGGCCTCGTCGGCCTTGCCGTCCTCGATGACCACGCCGTAGTCGCTGGCCGCCGCCTCGGGCGAGACGTAGCCGCGCCGCACGTCCTGCGCCACGCGCCAGGGTTCGCGCTCGAGCGGGTCGCCGCGCCCGCCGCCGCCGGCCGAGACGATTTCAAGCACGTCTCCGGGCTGGAGCACGGCTGTGTCGATGTTCCCGAGCCGCTTCGCGTCCGGGGTGCCGGGGTTCAGCCACATGTCGGACAGGCCCGCCGCGCGGCCGCCCATCATGCCCCAGGGCCGGAACCGCGAGCGGTCGCGGTTGCGCGCGGTGATCCGGCTGTCGGGCGAGAAGACGCGGAAGGCCATCCGCGTCGCCAGGCCGCCGCGCCAGCGGCCGGGGCCGCCGGTATCCTGCGCCAGGCCGTAGCGGACGAACTCGACGGGCGTTTCCGTCTCGGTGATCTCGATGGGGGTGTTCTTGAGGTAGGCCGCGTCGGCGCCCGAACCGTTGGTGCCGTCGCGGTGCGGCATCCCGCCGCCGCCGCCGCAGACCGGGTTGACCGCGGTGATCATGCGCTGGCCGTTGCGTTCGTCGGTGGTCATCACGTTGACGATGCAGTTGTTGCCGGCGGGCGCGGCGGGGAGCCGTTCGGGAATGGCCTGGGCGAAGCCGCCGAAGACCAGCGACCGCAGCCTGGCGCAGGTCAGCGAGCGCATGCCGACGGCGGCGGGGCTGACCGGGTTCAGCACCGAGCCCTTCGGGGCGATGCAGGTGAAGGGCCGGGTCAGGCCGGTGTTCAGAAGGATCTTCGGGTTCAGCGTGTAGAGGATGTAGTAGATCGCCACGAGCAGGATCGAATGGCGCGGATCGCCGCCCGAGGGCACGTTCAGCGACGAACCGAGCTGGGGGTCGGAGCCGGTGAAATCGAGGATGGCCTCGTCGCCCTTGATCGTCAGGGTCAGTTTCAGGCGGCAGGGATTGGCCTCGACCGAATCCTCGTCGGCGTAGTCGATGAATTCCCACGTCCCGTCGGGCATCGAGCGCAGGATGTCGCGTGCCTGCGCCTCGGAATGGTCCATCAGCTGCTCGACGCCTTCGAGAAACGCCGCCTTGCCGAATTTCTCGACCATGGCGAGGATCTTGCGCTCGCCCGTGTTCAGCGCGCCGACCAGCGCCTTGATGTCGCCGACGTTGAGATCGGGCTTGCGCACGTTGGCGGTCATGATCCGCATGACGGTCTCGTCGTAGACGCCTTCGCTGACGATCTTCATCGGCGGAAAGCGGATGCCTTCCTGGTGGATGTCGGTCAGCGCCCGCGACAGCGAGGCGGGGACCGCGCCGCCCATGTCGGTGTTGTGGATGTGCCCGCCGGTCCAGGCGATGATCTCGCCCTGGTAGAACACCGGCTTCCACAGCACGGTGTCGGGCGTATGCGTCGCCACATGCGCGGCGTAGGTGTCGTTGGTAAAGGCCACGTCGCCGGGCTTGTAGTCCGTGATCTGCTCGATGGCGCGGCCGAAGGTCAGCCCGACATACCAGGTCGCCCCGAGGTCCATCGGCACCGCGAAGGTCTCGCCCTTGCGGTTCAGCAGCATTACCGTGAAATCCTCGGTCTCCTTGACGAAGGCCGAATGGGCGGTGCGCTGGAGCGTGTATCCCATGTTCTCGGCCGCCGCGCGGGCGTGATTGGCGAGAACCTGAAGGTTCATGCGGTCGAACATGGTTTACTCCGCGAAGGTCAGGTGAATGTTCAGGTGACGGTCGACATGGGCCGTTGCGCCTGCCGGGATGACAAAGGTGGTGTCATCCTGCGCCACAACGGCGGGGCCGTCGAACTCGGCGCCCGGGGACAGGTCGCGCCGCCGGTACAGGTCGATCTGCCGCATCGCGCCGCCGGTGAAGACCGGCACGTCGCGCTGCGGCACCGCGGGCGCGGCGATCTCGTCGCTTTCGGGGAAGTGCAGCTGCGGCCCGGCGCCGATGGCCGAGAGGCGCAGGTTCACCAGTTCGATCCGGCCCTCGGCGTCGTGGAAGTCGTAGAGCCGGTCGTGCATGTCGTGGAAGGCGGCGGCGATGGCTGCCAGGTTGCCGCCGGTCAGCCAGTCGGGCATCAGCGGCACCTCGATCTCGTAGCTCTGGCCGGCGTAGCGCATGTCGGCCGACAGGCGCAGGTCGGCGGCGCCGCCGTGGCCCTGCGCGGCCAGCCAGTCGCGCCCTTCCGTCACCAGCGCCGAAAAGGCGCCGTGCAGGCCGGGCAGCGCGCCGGTTTCAAGCGGGGCGAAGATGGTGCGGATGAAGTCGCCGCGCAGGTCGGCCACCAGCCCGCCCAGCGCCGAGACGATACCGGGACGGCGCGGCGCCATCACCCGGGCCATGCGCATCTCGCGGGCGAGCAGGGCGCCCAGCATCGGACCGCCGCCGCCGAAGGGCATCAGGGTGAAGTCGCGCAGGTCGACGCCCGAGCGCGAGGCGAGCTTTTCGACCTCGACGAACATTTCCGAGACCGCGATGTCGATGATCGCCTGGGCGGTCTCTTCGAGGCTGCGCTCGAGCCGCGTGGCGAGCGTGCCGATGGCCGCGCGCGCCAGCGCGGTATCCATGGTCAGCTGGCCGTAGGCCATGTCGCTGTGACCGAGCCAGCCGCAGACCACCATCGCGTCGGTGATCGTCGCCTGCCGACCGCCGCGCCCGTAGCAGGCGGGACCGGGGGTGGAGCCCGCCGATTCCGGGCCGACCCGCAGCACGCCGCGGTTGTCGACATGGGCGATCGAGCCGCCGCCGATGCCGATCGACGAGACCGAGACCGAGGGGATATAAAGCGGGAACTCGCCGATCAGCTCGCCGGTGCCGAACTGCGCCTCGCCGTCGATGATCAGCGCGAAATCGGCCGAGGTGCCGCCGATGTCGAGCGTCAGCACCCGGCTTTCGCCGGCCTGCCGCGCCAGCCAGGCCGCGCCGATCACCCCCGAGGCGGTGCCCGAGAGCAGCATGTTGACGCAGGACCGCTTGCCCTCGGCGGCATTCATCAGCCCGCCGTTCGACTTGGGCAGCAGCGGCCTGGCGGGCACGCCGCGGGCCGCCAGCCTGTCTTCGAGCGCGGCGAGATAGCCCGCGACGCGCGGGTGGACATAGCCGTTCAGGATGGCAGTCGTGGTGCGTTCGTATTCGCGGATGACCGGCCAGACCTCGGAGGAGGTGAAGACGAAGAGGTCGGGCGCCAGGCGCTCGATCTCGGCCTTGACCGCCGCCTCCTGCGCGCCGTTGCGCCAGGAATGCAGCAAGGACACCACGATGCCCTGCGCGCCGCGCGCCTTCGCGGTCGCAACGGCCGTGGCCAGGGCGTCCAGGTCGGGCGCCAGGCTTTCGGACCCGTCGGCGCGCATCCGGGCGGGGATGCCGAAGACCCGGTCGCGGGGAATCAGTTGATCGGGGCGCGAGCAGAACAGCGAGTAGACCTCGGGCATCCGCAGGCGCGCCAGTTCGATCACGTCTTCGAAGCCGGCATTGGTGACGAGCGCAAGGTCCACGCCCCGGCGCTGGATGATCGTGTTGATGCCCACGGTGGTGCCATGCACGAAGCGGCTGATGGCCGACGGCTCTAGCCCCTCGCGCTCGGCGAGCAGGGTCAGGCCGGTCAGTAGCTCGGCCCCCGGATCGTCGGGGGTCGTCAGAACCTTGAGCGAGGCGACGCGGCCGGTGCGGGTTTCCAGCGCGCAGAAGTCGATGAAGGTTCCGCCGATATCGACCCCGATTTTCCAGTCCGCCTGTGTCTTGTCCCCGACACCGGGCGTCGTTGCGCCGTCCATGGGATGCCCTTTCCTGTGGTCGATCAAAAGCTGACACAAGGGCGGGCAGGCGGTCCAAGAGCCAAACGGCGCTGCAATATAAGCCCGGCTTATGCGCACGGGCCGAACCTGTCTTGGACCGCGCGGTCCCGATGCGGCGAGGGTGCCGCAGAGGGGTTCCGGCACGGAGATGAAGATGGATGTAATCGTGATCGGCGGCGGGTTGATGGGCAGCGCCGCGACCTATTTCCTGGCGCGCCGGGGCGTGCGGGTCACGCTGCTCGAACGCAACCGCGTCGGCACCGGGGCGACGGTCGCCTCGTTCGGCAACATCCGCCGCACCGGCCGCTACCTGCCGCAGCTGCCGCTGGCGCACCGGTCGCGCGCGCTTTGGGGCGAGGCGGAAAGGATGCTGGGCCGCGACGTGGAATTCCGCGCCACCGGACATGTGCGCCTGGTCTTCGAGGAGGACGCGCTGGGCGACATGCGCCAGTTCATCGCGGATGCGCGGCCCTGGGGGCTGGAGGTCGAGGAGCTGGGGGCCAACGAGGTGCGCGCGCGCTTTCCGCACCTGGGCCCCGAGGCGATCGGCGCGTCGTGGATTGCCGAGGACGGCTGCGGCAACCCCCGCCTGATCTGCCCGGCCTTCGCCGCGGCGGCGCGCAAGCTGGGGGCCGAGATCGTCGAGGGCGCCGAGGTTCGCGACATCGTCCGGACCGATGCCGGGTTCCGCGTCGAGACCTCGCAAGGCACCTATACGGCGGAAACGCTGCTGAACACCGCCGGCGCCTGGGGCGCGCGGCTTGCGGCGCGTTTCGGCGAAGAGGTGCCGCTGAAGCCGATGGGCCCGCAGATGGGCGTGACCGAGCCGCTGCCGCACCGGATCGTGCCGGTGGTCGGCGTCTGGACGCGCAGCCCGAGCGATGGCTATTTCCGCCAGGTCGAGCGCGGCAACATCGTCTTTGGCGGCGGGGCGGGGCGAACGGATGTCGATCTGGATAGCGGCCACGCGAAATACGATCCCGCGCGGCTGCCGGTCCAGTTGCGGGGGCTGCTTCGGATGATGCCCTCGCTGGCGGATGTGTCGGTCATCCGCACCTGGTCGGGCTGCGAGGGGTATATCCGCGACATGATCCCGGTCATGGGCGAATCCGATACCACGCCGGGCCTGTTCCATGCCTTCGGCTTCTGCGGCCACGGTTTCCAGCTGGGCCCGGGCGTGGGCGACGTGATGGCGGAGCTGATCGCCACCGGGAAGACGGATACGCCGCTGCACGACTTCCGCATCGGCCGGTTCGCGGCGGCGGCCTGAAGGCGCCGCCGCGGTCGGTTCAGGCCGCCGTTTCGCGGTCCAGCAGGTCGAGGTTCTCGGCGGCGAGCGGGCGCCGGCCTTCCTCGATCTCGTGGATCATCTCGACCAGCCGCGCGGTGATCGGCGTCGGCACGCCGTGGCTCGCGCCGATGCGGACGATCGGCCCGATCTGGGCGTCGGCCTCGGTCTTGCGCTTGCGCACGGCCAGGTCGCGCCAGATGCCCGAGTGCGATTTGGTCGAACGCCGGTTCTGGATCACCATGCGCGCGAAGGAATCGGCGATCACCGCCTCAGAGGCACCCGGCAGGAAGGCATCGGGTTCGAACCCGTCGAAGCCCTTGAGCGTCACCCCCTCGGCCTGGGCCACGCGCACCACCTCCTGCCCGAGCCGCAGGAAGACGCCGCGCCATTTTTCGGCCTCCAGCGCGTCGGCGATGCTCTCGTTGGTCAGCGCCGTGCCGAAGAGCAGCGCGCCATAGATCAGCTTGCCCCAGAGATAGCCCCAGATCTCGGAGGTCATCCGCGCGTTGTCGTCGAATTGCAGCAGCAGCGCATGCAGCGCCTCCAGCCGGGGTGTGATCGCGCCGTCAAGCTCTCCGATCACCAGCGTGCCCCGGCCGCTGTAGTGGACGACGCCGGGTTCCAGCCAGTCGGCGCCGAAGTTCAGGAAGCAGCCGACGGTGCGCGAGGCCCCGACGACGTCGAGGATCTCGAGCTCGTTCAGGCCGTTCTGCGCCGAGAGCACATAGCCGTCGGGCGCAAGGAACGGCGCCAGCGATTCCGCCGCGCCGCGCGTGTGCTGGGCCTTCACGCACAGCAGGATGCGGTCGTAGGTGCCGGTCAGGGTCTCTGGCGTGAAGGCCGGGGCCTGCACCGTGTCCTGGAAGATCGGGCCGTCGATCCTGAGGCCGCCGGCGTTGATCGCGGCGACATGATCGGCGGCGTTATCCACGAAGACCACGCTCTGGCCCGCGCGGATCAGCGCCGCGCCCAGCGTGCCGCCGATGGCGCCGGCGCCCCAGATGACAATCGGAGTGCTCATTCCCAGGGGCCTTCCATCAATGCGCGGGTCTCTTCCACCGCGACGGACCAGATCGACAGCATCTCGTCGTCCGGGCGTTCGTAGTAGCCGCCGTAATTGCCATCGCCCAGGTAGGCGCGCACGGCCTCGGGCCCCATGACCCGCAGCCGGGCGAGATCGGCCATCGGTTTCTGCTGCGCGGGCTGGACCACGCCGGGCAGGCGGGTCCAGGGGAAGTTCTCCATCCACGAGGCGTGCGACGCGACGGGGTCGATCTCCTGCACGCGGGCGAAGGTGCGGGGCGCGTTCCACCAGTTGTGGAACTTGACCGCCACGTCGGGATTGTCGGCCATCCATTCGATGGCGAGGTTGGCCGCGGGCTGGTTGCCGCCGTGGCCGTTGACCAGCAGGATGCGCCGGAAGCCCTGGCGCTTCATGCAGTCGAGAATGTCGCGCACCATGCGGACATAGGTTTCGACCCGCAGGCTGACGCTGCCCGGATAGCCCAGGAAATAGGGGGTCAGCCCGTAGGACAGCACCGGAAAGACCGGGATGCCGAGGGCTTCGGCGGCATCCAGCGCGATCTTCTCGGACAGGATCGAATCGACCGACAGCGACAGGCCGCCGTGCTGTTCGGTGGACCCGAGGGGCAACACCGCCCGGTTGTCCTTTTGCAGGTAGTCCTCGACCTGCCGCCAGTTCATCTCGGATATCTTCATCCGTCGTCCTTTCCGTAGCGAAGTCCCGCGCCAGCGCGCGCGACATGGGATTTCATCACCCGGTCGATATCGCCCGGATCGGGGATATGCCGGTATTCGATGGTGCGCGTGCCCTGGGGCATGCGCGCCGCTGTCGCCTCTGCGCCGGTCGCGAAGATCAGCACATCGCGGTCGGCGAGCAGGGTTTCCAGGCCGGGATCGCCCTCGGACCCGGTGACGATATCCTGGCAATGCGCCGCGAAACGCTGCACGCCAAAGCTGAGGATCGGCAGGAAGGCGGGAAAGCGCGAGATCACCGCGACCCGCGCCATCGGGTCGAGCGAGGCCAGCGCAAGGCGCGTGGGCTCGGACGGAATGAAGCGAATGGGAACGACATTGCCGTTGGGGAACAATCCCTTCACCGTGTCGCGCAGGGTCAGGAAGGTGACGATGGTGTCGGCCGCGGCGATCCGGGCGCGCAGAACCTCGTCGGCTTGCAGGCGTTCGACCGTGACCGGGTAGACCGAAACGCCGCTGCCGACCTGGCGGGCGATGGCGTCGGCGTAGCTGCGCGTGGCCTCGTCGAAGAGGCCCGCGACCGCGATCACCGCCGGTTGCCCAAGATCGGCGCGATATCCCAGGCGTGCGTTGAAGAGCAGGCCGAACTCGGTCAGGCCGATGCCCTGCGCCGTCGCGCTGTCGATCAGCCTGTCGATCTCGCCGTGCAGCTGCGCGATGTCCGAGCGCGCCGCGACCTGCGCCCGGTCGCTGTCGGCGACGAAGGTGCCGGCGCCGGTGCGGGTTTCGACCAGGCCGTCCCGCTTGAGGTCGGCATAGACCTGGCTCACCGTCATCGGCGCGACGCCAAGCTGATCGGCGAGGTCGCGCACCGAGGGCAGGGCGGCGCCGATGCCGAGATCGCCGAACGAGATCGCGTATTCGATCATGCCGCGGATCTGCCGCCGGATCGGCACGCCGGAGTGGCGGTTGAGAAAGAAATCCATGGGTTCCTCTGGACTGTATTAAATGAGTAGGACGAAACGATTGGGTCAGGCAAGAAAATTGCGGCTTCGGAATCGTCCGTTCGGGTGAATTTTCGGAAATTTGATCAAAGTTTGGCGCGCTGTCTTGCGGGATCGTCTTACGAATCTGTAGCGGTCGGCATCACCGCCGGGCGCGGTTCCGTCGGGCCGGACGGGTGGAGACCGGGTCTTGGCGCCGGCGTCAAGGTCTTGCCGGATACCGCCGGGTGATTCTCTTAAACGCATGGGTCCGCTCGAATTTCCGCCGCCGTCATAAGCCGGGATCATGAAGGCATAAGTCCGATGAATGCGTCCAGCCCCCTGAGGGCTCGTTTCTTGTAACAATGGGCGGTTGCGGGCGGGAAAGTGCGAAAATTCTTCGAAACGGGTTGACAGAACGGGTGAGTGCTCAAACTGTATCAGCAGTATATAACGGTTGGGTGTCGTCCGACTCTCGCTGTGCCGTTCAAGCCAATCGCCTGACAGGGCCTTGACATGCTGAAATACGTCGGTGGCCGCCTGGCCGCCATCATCGCGCTTGCCTTCGGCATCAGCGTGCTGGTCTTCCTGATGATCCGGCTGATCCCGGGCGATCCGGTGATCGCGCTGCTGGGGACGCAGGCGGGCAATGCGGAGATGATCGAGCGGCTGCGCGACCAGCTCGGGCTGAACGAGCCGCTGTTCACCCAATACACGATCTGGCTGGGCAATGTCCTTCAGGGCGATTTCGGCTATTCCTACGGCCGCCAGCGCCCGGTTCTGGAACTGCTGCGCGTCAATTTCGGCCCGACCCTGCAACTGACGACGGCGGCGCTGCTGCTCTCGGTCTCGTTCGGCCTGATGCTGGGCACCTGGGCGGCGGTCCGGCGCAACCGCGCGCCGGATACCATAGGGATGGGGCTGGCGCTGGCCTTCATGTCGATGCCGAGCTTCTGGCTGGGCCTGCTGCTGATCCTGCTGTTTGCCGTGACCTGGCCGATCTTCGACGTGGTGGGCGGCACCTCGTTCAAGGGCCTCGTGCTGCCGGCGGTGACGCTTGCGTTGGGCACGATCGGGTTCAATGCGCGGTTCGTGCGCTCGTCGCTGCTGGCGGCGCAGGTGCAGAAACATGTGCTGACCGCGCGCGCCAAGGGCTTGCGGCGCCCGGTGGTCTTCCTGCGGCATGTGCTGCGCAACGCGCTGCTGCCGATCCTGACCGTCGTGGGCCTGCAACTGGGCAACCTGCTGTCGGGCACCGTGGTGGTCGAGACGGTGTTCTCGCGTCCCGGGCTCGGGCGGCTGCTGGTCGATGCGATCCTGTCCAAGGACTACCTGACCATCCAGGCGGTCGTGCTGGTGATCGCCATCATCTACGCCTTCGTGAATTTCCTGGTCGATCTGCTGTATCCGGTGCTCGACCCCCGGATCGCGCGGCGCTGAGGGGGGGACCGTCATGACGCAAGCCACCACGGACAGCGCGCAGGGCCTCGCCCCGAAGGCGAGTATCTGGAAGCGCCTGCGCCGCGCCTACCGGCACCGCTCGCTCGCCATCGGCACGGTGATCTGCGCCGTGCTGGTGGCGATGGTCGCCGCCGCGCCGCTGCTGACGTCCGAAGACCCGAACCTGCAACGGGCGATGATGACCTTCCAGCCGCCCGGCCCCGAGGCGCTGATGGGCACCGATGCCTTCGGCCGCGACATGTTCGCCCGGGTTCTCTACGGCGGGCGTGTGACGATGCTGGCCAGCCTGACCGTTGTCGTGCTGGGGGCCATCTTCGGCACCACGCTGGGGCTGATCGCCGGCTATGTCGGCGGCGGCGTCGGGTTTGCGATCATGCGCTTCGTCGACCTGCTGCTGGCCTTTCCCGGCATCCTGCTGGCGCTTGCGATCACCGCCATCCTGGGCCCCGGCCTGAACAACGGGATCATCGCGATCTCGATGATCCTGGTGCCGGTCTATGCCCGCCTGGTCGAGGGCGCGACCGCCGAGGTGCGCGCGCTGCCCTTCGTGCAGGCCGCGGTGACGCTGGGCGCCGGTCCGGTGCGGATCATGGCGACGCATATCCTGCCCAACGTGCTGTCCTCGGTCATCGTGATGACGACGACCTGGCTGGGCGTCGCCGCGCTGTGGATCACCGCGCTGGGCTTCATCGGCCTGGGCGTGCAGCCGCCGCAGCCCGAGTGGGGCGCGATCCTGAACGACGGGCAGGCCTATCTCACGCTCGCCTGGTGGATCACCGTCTTTCCCGGCCTGTTCCTGTCGCTCTTCGTGGTCGGGGTGAACCTGATCGGCGACGGGCTGCGCGACGAACTCGACCCGACCATCTCACGCTAACGACTCCAACAGAGGAAAATCAGATGAAACAAAGACTTCCCCTCGTTCTTGCCGCGCTTGGCCTGACGCTGGCCGCGCCGGCGGTCATCGCCAAGGAACTGGTCGTCGGCTGGGCCGAGACCAACGACACCCTGAACCCTGTCACCACCGGCAAGCGCAACTCGGGCCCGATCCTGTCGAACATCTTCGACACGCTGGTCTGGCTCACGCCCGAGTTCAAGGTCGAGCCGCTGCTGGCAAAGGAATGGTCGGTATCGCCCGATGGCCTGGTCTACACCTTCAAGCTGCGCGAAGACGTGAAATTCCACGACGGCACGCCGTTCAATGCCGATGCCGTGGTGAAGAACTTCGCATACATCTTCGACAAGAACACCCAGTCGAAGATCGCGCATGGCCTGCTTGGCCCCTGCAAGACGGCCGAGGCGACGGGCGAGTTCGAGCTGACCGTGACCTGCGAAAAGCCCTATGGCGCGCTGCTGGCGCAAATGGGCGAACCCTACCTCGGCATCCAGTCGCCGAAGGCCATCGCGGAATACGGCGCGGACCTGGGCCAGCATCCGACCGGCACCGGCCCCTTCAAGTTCGTCGAGCTGCTGGCGGACGACAGCGTCGTGCTGGAGCGCAACCCCGACTACAACTGGATGGCGCCCTCGCTGAACCACGAAGGCCCGGCCGAGATCGAGAAGATCACCTTCCAGATCGTGACCAACCCGCAGGCGCGTGTCAGCCAGTTCCAGAGCGGGCAGAGCCAGGTCATGCAGCAGGTGCCGGGGCTGCACTGGAAGACGCTCGGTGCGTCGGGCCGGTTCAACACCTACGAGGTGCCGATCAGCGGGCTGGGCATCTTCGCGCCGATCAACGCCTCGGCCTTCCCGACCGACGATCCGGCCGTGCGCAAGGCGATCATGTATGCCGTCGACCAGACCGGCGTCGTGCAGCTGGCCGAGGCCGGGGTCTATCCGCCCAGCCACACGCCGCTGACCGAGGGCCTGCTGGGCTATGATCCGGCAATTGCCGAGGAATACAGCTACAACCCCGAGAAGGCCGCCGAGGTGCTGAAGGCCGCCGGCTGGACGATGGGCAGCCAGTTCTGGGAGAAGGACGGCAAGACGCTGTCGCTGAAGATCACGGCGATTGCCGACAAGGCGCATTACATGGCGCTGGCGCAGGCGATCCAGGGCTACCTGGCGGCGATCAACATCGACGCCACGCTGGAGCCGCTGACCGCCCCGGCCTGGACGGCGGCGAACATCGCCGGCGAGATGAACCTGACGCCGCTGCAGTATATCGCCGTCGACCCGGATGCCCTGCGCTTCTGGTTCACCGACGGCCAGTATTTCAACTGGTCGCACTGGAGCGATCCGGCCTTTACCGCGCTGCTGGACAAGGCCGTGGCCGAGCAGGATCTGACCGCCCGTGCCGATGTCTACAAGGAGGCGCAGAAGATGCTGCTGGACCAGGCCGTCGTCCTGCCGATCCGGCAGAACCTCGACCTGACGATGTCGGCCAAGAACGTGACCGGCATCACCTGGTCGGGCGGCGGCTTCCAGTATTTCGGCGCGGCGACGATCGCCGACTGAGACCGCAACCGAAAGATCGCCGCGGCCGGTCGCTGTCCGGCCGCGGTCTGTTTCACCAGAAAGGACCAGAGGAATGCGACGTTTCATCCGGGCGGACCGCCTGATCGACGGCAAGGGCGGCGTGAAGACCGGGCGGCCGGCGGTCGAGATCGAAGGCGACCGGATCAAGGCCGTGCTCGACAGCGCGCCCGAGGGTGCCGAGGTGCAGGATTTCGGGGATGCGACGATCCTGCCGGGCCTGATCGACACCCATGTCCACCTCAACATGCCGGGCAACGGGATGCTGCTGGAAGAGGTGATGCGCGAGGGCCCCGAGGTGCTGCTGGCGACCTCGATGGGCTCTGCCGCCGCCGCGCTGGGAGCGGGGATCACCACCGTGCGCGATGTCGGCTGTTTCGGCACCACGGCCTTTTCGGTGCGCCGCACGCTGGAGCTGGGCTATGCCCGTGGCGCGCGGGTCATGGCGGCGGGCGCGCCGATCACGATCACCGGCGGCCATACCTGGTACATGGGCGGCGAGGCCGATGGCGAGGAGGCCCTGCGCCGCAAGGTGCGCGCGCTGATCAAGGACGGCGCCGAGTTCATCAAGGTGATGGGCAGCGGCGGCGGCACCATCGGCACGGCGTCGTGGCGGCCCGCTTTCACGCAGGCCGAGATGAACGCCATCGTCGAGGAAGCGCATTGGAACGAACGGCGTATCACGGTCCACTGCCTCTGCGCCGAATCCATCGACATCGCGATCAAGGCGGGCGTCGACCAGATCGAACACGCCGGGTTCATCCGCAAGAACGCGCCGCAGCAATACAACGCCGAGGTGGCCGAACGGCTGGCCAGGTCCGGCATCCCGGTCACGACGACGCTTGCCGTCGGGGCCACCGCGATCAACGCCATGCGCGCGATCGAACGGCGCGACGCGGAACAGGAGGCGTTCCTGGGCCGGTGGGAGCGGATGCTGGCCGAGAACGTCGAGCAGTTCACCCGGCTGTCCGAGGCCGGTGTGACCTTCGTGGCGGGCACCGACGCGGGCTGGCGCTTTACCTCTTTCGACAGCCTCGTGCTCGAGATGCAGATGATGCAGCGGGGCGGGATGCCGGTGGCGGACTGTATCACCGCGGCGACGGGCCGTGCGGCCGAGGTGATCGGGCTGGAGGACCGGGGCCGGATCGAAGCCGGCCTGCTGGCCGACCTGATCGTGGTGAAGGGCAACCCGCTCGACGACCTGGCGGCGCTGCACGAGCTGGAGCTGATTTTGCAGGGCGGCGTGGCGCATCCGCCGTCGCCCCGCGCACATCGCGCGCCGCAGGCGATGCTTGTCCCGGAATGAGGCGGTGATGACGCAAACGCCCGAAACGGCGGAGGTCGTGCTTTCGGTGCGCGATCTCCAGACCTGGTTCGACACGCCGGCCGGAACCGTGCGCGCGGTGGATGGGGTGAGCTTTGACATCCATGCGCGCCGCACCCTGGGCATCGTCGGGGAAAGCGGGTCGGGCAAGAGCGTCACGTCGCTGTCGATCATGCGCCTGCTCGACCAGCCGGGCCGCGTCGCGGGGGGCGAGATCCTGTTCCGCGGCCGCAACCTCGCCACGCTGCCCGAGGCCGAGATGTGCCGCCTGCGCGGCCAGGCGCTGTGCCTCGTGTTCCAGGATCCGATGACGGCGCTCAACCCCGTCTACCGCGTCGGGCGGCAGGTGGCCGAGGCCATTCTCGCGCACAACGCCATATCGTTCCGCGAAGCGCGCGCGCGGGTGATCGAGCTGTTCGGCATGGTCGGCATTCCCGATGCCGAACGCCGCTTCGATGAATTCCCGCACAACCTGTCCGGCGGGATGCGCCAGCGCGTGACCATCGCGATGGCGATGGCGAACCGGCCCGACCTGCTGATCCTGGACGAGCCGACCACCGCGCTCGANNGATCCAGGCGCAGATCCTCGACCTGGTGAAGGGGCTGACCGACACGACCGTCCTTCTGATTACCCACGACATCGGGGTGGTGCGCGAAATGTGCGACGAGGTGATCGTGATGTATGGCGGGCGGGTGATGGAACACGGGCCGGTCGACGCCGTCACCGGCGCGCCGCGTCATCCCTATACCGCGGGGTTGCTTGCCTCGATCCCGTCGGTGGCGAAGCGCGGCCAGCGGCTGAACGCCATCGGCGGCGCGGTGCCAAGCCCGCTTGCGATGCCGCCCGGCTGCCCCTTCGCGCCGCGCTGCGCCCACGCGATGCCCGCCTGCGCGGCGCAGCCCGCGCTGGTCGAGGCCGCGCCGGGCCATCGGGTCGCCTGCTGGCTGGAACAGGGGGCAGAGGCATGACGACCGAGAGAACCGAACCCTCCGAGGCGCTGATGCGCGTGCGCGACCTCAAGGTCTGGTACGGCGGCAAGGGCGCGCTGTTCGGCAAGCCCGACTGGGTGCGTGCGGTGGATGGCGTGACGCTCGACATTCACCAGGGCGAGACGCTGGGCCTTGTCGGCGAATCCGGTTGCGGCAAATCGAGCCTCGGGCGCGCGCTGGTCCGGCTGGAACAGCCGCATTCGGGCGAGATCCTGTTCGGCGGCGAAGACCTTGCCCAGGTCAGCCGCTCGCGGTTGCGCACCTTGCGGCGCGACATGCAGATGGTGTTCCAGGATCCGATGAGCAGCCTCGACCCGCGCATGACCATCCGCCGCATCATCGCGGAAGGGCTGGTGATCGCGGGCGTGGGCCGCGACGAACGCAACGAGCGGGTCGAGGCGTTGATCGAGATCGTCGGCCTGCGCAGGGAACATCTCGACCGCTATCCGCATGAGTTCTCGGGCGGGCAGCGGCAGCGCATCGGCATCGCCCGCGCGCTGGCGCTGCGGCCAAAACTGGTGGTCGCGGACGAGCCGGTGTCGGCGCTGGACGTATCCGTGCAATCGCAGGTGCTGAACCTGATGAAGGATTTGCAGGACGAATTCGGCCTGACCTACCTGTTCATCGCGCATGACCTTGGCGTGGTGGAATACATCTCGGACCGCGTGGGCGTGATGTATCTCGGCCGGCTGGTCGAACTGGCCGATGCCGAGGATCTCTACGCCCGCCCGATGATGCCCTATACGCAGGCGCTGCTGTCGGCGATCCCCGATGGCGAGGCCGCGACGGGGCGCAAGCGGATCATCCTGCAGGGCGACGTGCCAAGCCCGCGCAACCCGCCCTCGGGCTGCCCGTTCCGCACGCGCTGCTGGCGGGCCGAGGCGCGCTGCGCGGCAGAGGTGCCGCAATTGCAGGAAGTGGCGCCGCGGCACTGGGCGGCCTGCCATTTTCCGGGCTAGGATTGGGAAAGAGGAACACCGATGCAGATCAGATTTGACGGCGAACGGGTGATCGTCACCGGCGCGGGCCACGGCATCGGGCGCGGCATCGCGCGCGATTTCGCGGCGCTCGGGGCCGAGGTGCTGGCGCTGGACGTCAACGCGGCGGGGCTGGCCGAGACGAAGGAGGGCGCGGCGGGCAGCATGACCACCGCCACGCTCGACGTGACCGACCCGGCGGCCGTGCGCGAGACCGTCGCGGGTTTCGGCGCGGCCTCGGTCCTTGTCCACAGCGCGGGCGGCGTGCGGGGGCAGGTGGGCCGGCCGCTGGAAGAGATCACGCCCGAGGACTGGGACGCCATCGTCGACGTGAACATGAAGGGCGCCTTCCTGATGGCGCAGGCCGTCGCGCCGTCTATGAAGGCGAAGGCGCGCGGGCGGATCGTCACCATCTCGTCCGGGGCGGGCATCGGCGTCAGCCTGACCGGCATCCAGGCCTATGCCGCCGCCAAGGCGGGCGAGATCGGGCTGACCCGCCAGCTGGCGCATGAACTGGGCCCCTTCGGCATCACCGTCAACAGCATCGCGCCGGGCTTCGTGCGATCGAACCCCACCACCGAACGGCAATGGGACAGCTACGGCGCGGACGGTCAGGCGAAGCTGGTGCAGGGCATCTTCCTGCGCCGCACCGGCACGGTCGAGGACATTTCGAACATGACGCTTTTTCTTGCCAGCAGCCGTGCCGGGTGGATCACCGGGCAGGTCATCCAGGTGAACGGAGGCCGCGCATGACCGAGGCCGCCGTCCGCGACTGGCTCGACGCGCATGAACCGGCGCTGCGCGACCGTCTTTACGATTTCGTGCGCCTGCCCAGCGTTTCGACCGACCCGGCCTACGGCGAGGGCATGGGGCAGGCGGCCGGGTTCCTGGCGGAGTACCTGCGCCAGATCGGCTTCGACCGGGTTGCCGTGAACGCGACGCCGGGCCACCCGATCCTGACCGGCGAATGGACCGGCGCGCCCGGTGCGCCCACCGTTCTGGTCTACGGCCATTACGACGTGCAGCCGCCCGATCC